>JBDTPD010000179.1:0-7775 GCA_039932855.1 Chitinophagaceae bacterium
GGAATAAAATGATCTTTTTTATCGGGAGAATCCATATGTATTAGATTGATTGTAGCAGCAAAACTATCCGTCAATGGTTCTCTGCCACATGACCTCATTACATGAACGACATGATATTTATCATTGCAGGGATGATTAAAGTCAGGAACCTGTCACTTGTTTTTCCGTTCTTTTACCATTAAATTGGAAAGTGTTATGTTTTTAAAGGAAATGGTGATCACTCCTGCATCAACGGTAGCTGAGATTGTTAGCAGGAACTATCGAACGGCGGATATATTTGGCAAATATGGAATTACCTATTGCTGTGGCGCACGCTGGCCCTTGTCAACCGTGTGCCAGATGAAGGGAATAGAAGAGGACCTGTTAATAAAAGAGCTGATTAACATATCGAGGGTTATAGAACTCTCTCCCCAACTCCCCTTTCATAAATGGAATATTGATTTTCTCATTGACTATATCGTGAATGTTCACCATTCTTTTCTTAAAGAGAACCTTCCCCCACTGAAACTGGTGCTTACACATTTCGCTGAAGAGCATGTAAAAAAATATCCCTATCTCACCGAGTTGCTGACACAGTTCAACGATTTGCAAAACAAAACAACTGACCATCTCCGGCATGAGGAAGAAGTAATATTTCCGTATATAAAACAAGTGTTTCATGCAAGTGCAGACAAGGACTCGCTGGCGGGTTTGCTGGTAAAAACGTTGAGAAAACCGGTAAAACGGGTATTGGAACAGGAGGAAGAAATATTTCTTGATAAGCTGTATAAACTTCGTGAACTCACCGGCAACTATACTCCGCCGGAAAATGCCTGTACCAGTCACCGCGTGACAATGCTAAAATTGAAGGAACTGGACAATGATCTTACTCAGCATATATATCTCGAAAAAGATATCCTGTTTCCCAAAATGCTCAACCTGGAAGCAGAATTGCTTGGCAGATAGCTGTTTTGCTAACTCATCAACACCATTCAGTGTGAAAAGCGGGCTTTTGCTTACCTTTTGGGCTATTACATAACTATGCCAACCAATATTTCCCATCTCACTTCACTTTTTGAAAATGCAACCGAAGGGATTATTCTTACTGACAGCAAAGGCACTATCGTAATGGTGAACCCGTCAGCGGAAAGAATGTTTGGATACGATTCCGGAGAAATTATTGGTAGCCCTATCGAGATATTGATACCGGATAATGTAAGACCCCATCATCATACACTTCGCGAGGGCTTTTATCATAAACCATCCAATCGTGTAATGGGACAGGGACGTGACCTCTATGGCAAAAAGAAAGATGGTAACGGAATCCCGGTAGAAGTAAGCCTGAGTCATTATAAAAGAGACGAAGAGATATTCGTCATCGCTTTCATTGTGGACATCACGAAGAGGAAAGAAAGCGAAAGCAACATGATCAGGCAGCAAAAGGAACTGGAAAAAATCAGTAATGAGATCCGCAAACTGAATGCGGACCTGGAAACAAAAGTAGAAGAACGGACATTGATATTAAAAGAAGCGCTTCAACGACTGGAAGAATCACAAACTGAACTCAATGAAGCATTGGGTAAAGAACGACAGTTGAATGAAATCAAGAGCAGGTTCGTGTCTATGGCCTCACATGAGTTCCGCACCCCATTAAGCACTGTTCTTTCTTCTGCCTCCTTACTTAGCAAATACACCAGTACAGAGGAACAGGATAAACGTGACCGGCATATTGAGAAAATAAAAACATCTGTCAAACATTTAAATGATATCCTGGAAGATTTTCTTTCTCTTGGAAAACTGGACGAGGGACGCATGGAAACACATATCTGCGATTTCAATTTAAATGAGTTCCTGGTTGATGTGATCGATGAATTGAATGGAATGCTGAAGACAGGACAGTTCATTAGTCTTACTTATACAGGCATTAATGATTTTTCAACTGACAAACAGTTATTACAAAATATACTGATCAACCTGGTGACCAACGCGGTCAAATTTTCTCCTGACAATAGTGAAATTGGTATCAACGCAAGCACCACGGACAAAGAAGCAGTGATCACCGTACAGGATCATGGTATTGGAATAGCCACGGACGATATCGAACATTTATTTTCCAGTTTCTTCCGGGGTGGCAATGCCACCAATATACAAGGCACCGGACTTGGTCTGCATATCGTAAAACGCTATTTGGGCCTTATTGAAGGGAACGTCAAAGTTGACAGCACCCTTGGCCAGGGAACTACGATAACTCTTATTATACTTAATCACAAACCAACTATATGAAATCAGTCCTGGTAATTGATGATAATACAGGTATCCGGGAAAATACTGCCGAGATAATGGAACTGGCCGGATATAAAACATTTACGGCTGAAAATGGTAAGAAAGGGGTGGAACTCGCTATCAAAGAAAAACCGGATATTATTATTTGCGATATCATGATGCCCGAACTGGATGGATATGGAGTGTTGCATCTGCTTAGAAAAAATGCGGATACGCAAAATATTCCTTTTATTTTTCTTACGGCAAAAACAGAAAGGACCGATTTCCGCAAAGGAATGGAGATGGGTGCCGATGATTATGTAACCAAACCATTTGAGGAGATCGAATTATTAAATGCGGTAGAGATCCGGTTGAAGAAATCAGAAGTATTGCACCAGAAATATGCGATGTCATCACAGGGTATTCACCAGTTTTTAAAGGATGTTAAGGATTCAGGTATGATCACCCAGCTGGCTGAACAATACAACATAGAATCTTATAGCAAGAAACAAACACTTTACCAGGAAGGAAAGCGCCCCCGTTATTTATATTACCTGGTAAAAGGAAAAGTAAAGGGGTTTAAAACACATGAAGATGGCAAAGACTATATTACCGATATATATAGCGATGGCGATTTCATGGGATATCCGGCTATTATAGAAGATGTAAATTATGATGATACTGCCATTGTGCTGGAAGACTGTGAGATCATGCAGATTCCGAAAGAAGATTTTTTGCAAATGATCTACAGCGACATCAATGTGGCGGTGAAGTTTATTCGTATCATTTCACAAAATGTAAAAGAAAAAGAAGAACGCTTGCTGAGTCTTGCTTATAGTTCTCTTCGTAAACGGGTGGCAAAGGCGTTGATAGATCTCCATGGCAAATACAATGCGGATGGCACCAATAAACCGCTGGAAGTATCGCGGGAAGATATTGCGCACTATGTAGGTACAGCCACTGAATCGTTGATTCGTACACTCAGCGATTTCAAAGCAGAAAAATTGATTGAGATAAAAGAAGGAAAGATCATTGTGCGTGATGAGGATAAATTAAAGAATATGCTCTACTAATCGCTTGTTCCCTTGCTTAAATCAAATTCCTCCATAGAGTTGCCGGAATGATCACGGCCCTTGGTGATTTCACGACCATGTTCATTTTGCTGCCTGAGTGTCCACTTGTCAGTCATGGTTGTCTCCAGCCAGATCGATCCCGATTGCCGCGTAACCTGTACGTTCAATCCAAATTTTTCACGGAATTCTTTTTCCAGTTCGCCAACACGCATGCTATCGTTTAATTCAATATCGCCATGAATCTTCAGGCCCGCTATTCTTAATAATCCCTGATGGGGAATATGTTTTCGTATTACCAGGTTAGGATCGCCTTCCTGTAGCTTGTAAAATTCAAGATTAAGAAATGGATAGACAGTACTGAATTCATCACGCAGTGTGTGAATGAATTTATTAGGGGAAATATTCAAAATTGTATTCATTAGCGATCAAACAGAAATCTTAATGATTCTGTTTATACAAAAATATGTGAACAGGCTTCCTGTATTTAATGACTTTATGTATGTCATTGTATGATCTTACTCACCTACTGTTAACACAGTTGACTTAAATCATATAAGAAGAAAACAACGGTCATTCTTTATCGCTACAGCGTACACGAGTTTTGTTTTCTAAACTTACAACAGATGGAAACAATGCAACAATCCTTGAGTACCACCCACTTTCAACACGCAGCCAGGACTTCCGTATTTAAATCATTTTTTGACTGGTGCCAGGCACAGGAAGAAAGCCGTTTGTTATGGGTGGGTGTTATTATCGCTGGTCACGGATGTGTGATCACTCCGCTTACATCTCTACTGATTGTGTTTTCGGGTAACAGTATCATTTTATGGTCATTTGCCATTGCTGCTATGACAATGGCATTGGTGGTAAACCTGGCAGCCTTACCAACAAAGATCACATTACCAGTTTTTGCATTGAGCCTGTTAATGGATATCGCCGTTGTTGCAGCCTGTGTAACATCATTGGTAAACAACTAACTGCTATTGCAATCACAAAATGAAATCACTGCTTCACCTCAATAAAAAAAGATATGAGAAAGATATTACTCGCTTTTGACGGAAAAAATTTTTCAGAAGAAGCACTACGGTTTGTGGCCAAATTAAATGACAAGGACAAGATATTGTTAACGGGTGCTTTTTTACCACAAACAGACTATGCCAGTTTGTGGAGCTATTCAGGTGGCGGTACTTCCGGAAAAACGTTTTTGCCATTGCAGGAAGATGAAGATGCAAAAGAAATTGAGAACAATATTAAACGATTCGTCACTTTTTGTCACACTAACGATATCAAGCATACTGTTCATAAAGACTATTACGATTTTGCAATACCTGAGCTTGAAAAAGAAAGCCGCTATGCGGACCTTCTAATTTTGAGCAGTGAACATTTTTATGAACAGGCCGGTATTACTGAAATGAACGAGTATTTAAAAGAGGCAATTCATAAGATAGAATGTCCCGTAATAGTGATTCCCGAAAAAACTATGTTCCCCGATTGTAATATTCTTTGTTATGATGGCACCAGGTCGTCTGTATATGCCATCCGGCAATTTGCTTACCTGTTTCCGGAGCTAACAGACAATCCAACTGTTATTTTCTATGCCAAAGAAGAAGCCGGTAAAGAAATGCCGGAAGAACAAAAGATCCGGGAATTAGTTGACAGGCATTTTACAAAGGTTGAATGGTGGTGGCTTCAAACCAACCCAAAGAAGAATATCATTGACTGGTTGAAAGAAAAGCAAGCTGCCATCGTGGTGAGTGGTGCTTTTGGCAGGTCAGATGTCTCGATGCTTTTTCATAAAAGTTTTGTTGCACAAATTATCAGCGCGCATTTCGTACCCGTTTTTATTGCGCATAAGTGAAGTTTTGTATCAATTGTTAAGGTTTGGGGCCGGCAAGTTTGCCGGCTCCTTTTATTTGAGCATAATCAACCCACGGACTAACAACCATCATTTAAAAAGGGTGCCCGGGGTGATAGCTTTGAAAAAAAAGTTATGGAAAAAATACTATTGGTCATTGACCCCGCTAATCAAAATATGCCGGCATTTGAATTTGCCTGTTATCTTGCCCGCCTTACCGATTCGAAAATAACAGGCGTTTTTCTTGAACATCAGATAGAGCCTCCCGCTGCTGTGCATCCACGAAGTGTGTCTATGTATGTAGCCGGGAAAGAGACTACTGCTGATGTCTGCACCGTTTCATCCACGCAATCAACAGCCGAAGCAGCTATTCTTTCTTTCAAACAAGCTTGTGAAAGAAAGGCCATCCGCTGTAGTGTCCATCGCGATCGTGGCGTACCGGCAACAGAGATCGTTGATGAAAGCCGCTATGCAGATGTTATAATCATTGATGCTGACACTTCACTTAACAGTTCATATAATGGCATACCATCAGGTCTTGTAAAAGATGTTCTCGCAAAAGCAGAATGTCCCATTATTATTGCTCCCCAAAGTTTTAATGGTATTGATGAGATCGTTCTTACTTATAACGGAACCAAATCCTGCGTGTTTGCCATTAAACAATTCACTTATCTTTTTCCTCAGCTGGCAGATACTAAAACAATAGTCCTCCAGGTTAATGAAGCAGGCGAATGGGCAGATCCGGATAAACACAATTTTAAAGAATGGTTGCAAAATTATTATTCTGTTCTCGGCTTTGATGTATTGAGAGGTGATGCTGATGATAAACTATTTGACTTTCTGTTTAAAAGAAAAAATGTAATGATCGTAATGGGTGCATATGGAAGAAGTGCCATCTCCCGATTCTTCCGCCGGAGTACCTCAGACCTGATGATAAATACGATTACTCAACCAATTTTTATCGCTCATTACTGAAATAATTTTATGCATAAGATTATTGCCGCATTGGACGGCCTCAAATTCTCAAAAAGTACAAGCCAATACGCTGTAGAGTTAGCAAAAAAAACAAAGTCGCAGCTCATAGGAGTATTTCTTGACGACTTCACCTATACCGGTTATAAAGTGTATGATCTGCTTGCAAGGAATGGCGATCTTATTTCCGCCACCCAGGAGAAATGGGACAATAAGGATATGGAGGCAAGGAGATCAGCGGCATTATCATTTGCTGCCACCTGTGCAGATGCCGATGTCACACACGACGTACATCATGACAGAAACATCGCCATACAGGAATTATTGCATGAAAGTATCTATGCTGATCTGCTGGTTATCGATGTGCGCGAAACATTGTCGCCTTATCCGGAAAAAGTCCCAACCGAATTTATGCGGGATCTGCTTTCCCAGGCACAGTGTCCGGTGCTAACGGTACCCCATGTATATAAACCTATCAGTAAACTAATCTTGTTGTATGATGGCGAGCCATCTTCAGTACATGCTATCAAAATGTTTAGCTATACCCTTCACGATTTAAAACATTTGCCCGTAGAGGTCATAACTGTGCAATCAGATGAACATTCATTACATGTTCCGGATAACAAACTAATGAAAGAATTCATGAAACGTCGTTTTCCAAAAGCTACTTATACAATATTAAAGGGCAATCCTGAAACAGAGATCACAGAATACCTGAAAAAACAAACCGACTGTCCGCTGGTAGTATTGGGCGCCTATCACAGGGGAAGAGTATCACGGTGGTTCCGGGCCAGCATGGCGGATGTATTAATGAAAGAACTTACGCTACCACTTTTTATCGCGCATAATAAATAAAGTCATGGAAAAAAATAATTTAAAAAAACTCCTGAAGACTGAAGATGAGCATTTACAAAAATTAAATGGCATTGTGTTGCGGGCCATCGAAGAAGAAAAACTTCTTTCCCAAAAATTATTGGAATTTGAAGAACCCAATCCGTCTTTCAGCAGTAAGGTAGCAGATAAAGTAGCGACGTTTGGAGGAAGCTGGAAGTTTATTATTTTCTTTCTATGCTTTATGCTGGTATGGATTGTCATCAATTTATTTTTTATCTCAAAACCATTTGACCGCTACCCTTTCATTTTACTTAACCTGTTGTTATCGACAATTGCTGCGTTGCAAGCCCCTGTGATCATGATGAGTCAGAATCGTAAAGAAGAAAAAGACAGGCAGCGCTCTGTGAATGATTACCTGGTCAACCTGAAATCAGAAATAGAGATTCGCAACATGCATGAAAAGCTGGATCTACTGATGGTAGAACAAATGAAAACATTATTTGAAATACAAAAAGAGCAGCTTCAGCTGATGAATGAAATAAAGAATACGCTTAAAAAAACAACTCCTTCGCATTATTAATCCAAAACCATTCTTATGTTCAGATTCTTATTCTTTGCATTAATGTTATTCCATGGACTGATTCATTTAATGGGATTCCGAAACGCTTATAACTATGAAAATATGACGGTGTTCTCAAGGGAAATATCCAGACCGGCTGGTATTTTCTGGTTGATTACAGCGATCATGCTGATCGTATCTGCCTGGTTATTTTTTCTTCGAAAAGCAAGTTGGGTAATTA
>JBDTPD010000180.1:0-7773 GCA_039932855.1 Chitinophagaceae bacterium
GCATTCACTTGAACGCCCTTTTGAATTAATTAAAATCAGTTTTTTATTTCCAAAGGTGAGCAACCAGTATTCAAGATACAAATGGTAGGAATAGTAAATGAAACGCCGGTGAGCGGAGGAATATATACGATACATTCTGATCTGCTGATCAACGATGTTAAAAAAGCTGATCTTATTGTGATCCCTGCATTTGATGGCGATATTGCCAATGCATTGGAAGCAAATAAAGAATTCATTCCCTGGTTGGCTAAGCAGTATAAGGCTGGCGCAGAATTAGCAAGTCTATGTATGGGTGCTTTCATACTTGCTGCAACTGGTTTGCTGGATGGAAGAAAATGCTCTACGCATTGGGTAGCAGCTAATGAGTTTAGAAAAATGTATCCGAAAGTTGATCTGCGTCCGGATAAAATAGTTACGGATGAACATGGCATTTACTCCAGCGGAGGTGCTTATTCTTATTTAAATCTTATTTTATACCTGATAGAAAAATTTGTCGGTCGTGATATGGCTATTCTTTGTGCCAAAGTATTTGCTATCGAGATAGAACGCGATAGTCAATCTTCTTTTATTATTTTCAACGGACAAAAAGAACATGAAGACGAACCGATAAGGAAGGCACAGCAGTTTATTGAAAATAATTTCCAGGAAAAAATTACCGTTGATCAACTCGCTTCTATGTTTGCATTGGGCAGAAGGAATCTCGAAAGACGGTTTAAGAAAGCAACTTCCAATACAGTAGTCGAATATATGCAGCGGGTAAAGATCGAAGCGGCAAAGATGAGCCTTGAATCTTCCCGGGAGAATGTAAATGAGGTGATGTATAAGGTAGGATATACAGATACAAAAGCTTTTCGCACCACTTTTAAAAGAATTACTGGTTTGTCACCGGTACAATATCGAAATAAATACACAAGAGATAATTAGAAACCGGTAAGAAGCTTAGGCAGCTTGCTTACCAGTTGTAGCCATACTCATGGTACGGGCAGGTTTCATAGAAGCATTTAATTTTTCCATGATTCTTCTGCGTTCTGTGAGTATTTCTCTCAATTCCCCGTGAATATCTTTCTTTATTACCGGCTGTCCGTTGATGGCAGTAAAGTATTTCGCAAGAATTATTTTCCTTTCAGCAATAGTCTCTGCCAATTGCTCATAAATACTTTTCTTAGGTGCTGCAGGCTTTGCCAGGCAAGCGATAAGAATATGGTTAGTGATATATTTTCCTTTCATGATTGTAGGTTTAATAGTTTTTGTTTTGATTGTTTTACCTTTTGTATAAAGGCGTTCTTTTTAATAAATATTGAATAGTGTTTTTGTAAGCATCCTGTTCTGATAATAAAGAATGTCTTGATTTACTATAGATCCTTTCTCCGGTCTCATTATAGATAGAGAAGGTGACCTGTGTTTCTATATCCTGCCTTGTTATGGCTGATCCATGACTTGTGTTCTTCTTTACTTCCCTGGTATCATATTTCCAATGGTCCACGGTTTGTTTTTTGGTATTTGTATTATTCACCGTTGTTATCACACTGCCTTTGTCCTGCAACACACTTCCCATGATCACATACTCTACGTGTAAGAGCTCAGCTAATTCCGCAGGAGTATATTCACGGATATTAGCATCATTGATTCCCTTTTTTCTTAGCAGTGCATTTATTTCCACCGCATCCATAAATTTCAATTCTGCCGCTGACTTATTCAGGTAGTTGATAGCGACATCCTGTAAATACATTCCCATATCTTCTGAGCGGGATTCATCAACATCTCCGATATATTGCAAAGGAACGACCGCTACTTTATTTCTTGAATTGGTAACGACTGGCGCCTCCGGTAACTTTTTCTCTGTAATCACTTCAGTTCTGCCACTCGCGTATTCGATCTTTTCAATGTCTGCTTTCTTAAATTCATAGTTCAATGTTTCGCCACGATGAGTAAACTGGATCTTGTCAGTAGTAAGGCCGGTTACTTTTCCTTCTTTGGTTGTGCCATCCAGGAAAATGACCTTATCTGTTTTTTGTGTGTTGTTAGTTTGCGCGGCAACAGTAAGCGTAATCAATAAGAACAGAGCTGCTATTATAGCTTTGATAGTTTTAGTAAAATGTTTCATACTGTTTTTTTTGGCCGGGAAGACTGTAAGGCGATAAGGAATACACGTTCCTTTCCGACTTGCCGTCTTCCCGGCAGTGAATTACTTTTTATGTTTTTTAAATGTATCCAGGCTGGTGAGGTAGCCAACCGATACAGATAATGACTTGTTTTTAACCGATGTGTTACTTGTTTTATATACATCCAATAATCCTTTTTGTGAATTAATGCTTGCGAATAAACCATTGTTCAGTTCCAGCCCTGCGGTGAAATTCAGCGCCAGGTCCTCATGCTTCCATGTTTTTACATCATGATAGATCTTTTGCTGCTGACCATTTATTTGTTGCTTACCGCTAAAACCATAGCTAAACGTAGCACCCGTACCTGCAAATATTTTTCCGAATGACAACGGCAACTTGTATAATAGATTTACCGGTACATCGATATAATTGAGGCGCACCCTTGAACTCGTCGCATCAGTTGTACTTAATAAGGTAGAACCTTTACGTGTGTACAGGATTTGCGGTTGCAGGTACACGTTTTCTGCGATCTTCATATCAGCGATCACACCAGCATGGTAAGACTTGATATGATTGTTGGAATAATAAGAGCCATTTGCTGAAGAGGTAACTCGCTGCTCTGCCAGGTTTCCTCCGGCTTTGATACCGATTTTAAACTGAGCCTGGGAGATTGACGTGATTGCGATCACTGCTAATGTTGCTAAGAGAATTTTTTTCATGATAAAAATGTTTGAAAGATTAATGTTTGTTTTTAATAATTGATAATTGTTTGTGTGTTGATTACATGCGAACCAGTTGTCCTGATCCTGAGATATGGGATGACAGGGAAGGATATCCGAAGAAATAAATTGATCCGCTTCCATCGATCGTCGCATTCAGGTAATCGGATACTTTTACTTTAATGTCACCGGAACCGATCGTGCGTGCTGTTACTGTTTTTGCAGCCACACCCGATAAATCGATCTTGCCACTTGCATCTGATTTTAATTTTTCGCTTTGTGTGGTACCATGAGTAATAGTAACACGACCTGATTGTGTACTTTCTGCATCGATGTTACTCGCAGTTACACCCTGTAAATAGGTATTACCTGACCCACTGTTGCGGATGTACAGGTTAGATACATTGATATCATTTGTTGAATAAATGCTACCAGATGTGTTTTGCAGAAAACTGCTGAGATCCGGTGCAGATATATTGATGCGGATACTTTCATCAGCATCATAGGTCTTACCATTATAGTAGCGGATCACGAGTTGATTGTTTACCACATTTGTTTCCAGCATTGAATGGATGCTTTCTTTGGCAGTTATCTCCACCTTTGTTACGGCATCTTTAGTGTAATACACTGTACCATTCATGCGCAGGTCAATACCTGTGAATGCAGGAACCGTTCTTGTTTGAGTTGTTACCGGTCCGTCACCGACCAGGTCTTTTTTACATGACACGCTGCCTAAGGCTGCGGCTGTAAGTAAAATTGCTGTTGTTAACTTTTTCATTTGCTTGTTTGTTTTTTTTGATTAATTATTTTGAGAGCACAAAACTATCCTCCACGAACAGCTGGATCGGGCGAATTATACCAACAGCCCCGACTATTCTACCAATCCTGTTTTTATTCTCTTTTAGCATTTTAGCAGGGGAAATCAGGATGAAAAGAGCAAAAAGCCGGTTTCGCATAACAAAAAGACCCTTTCGTATAAATGCGCCGGACAGCCGTATTGATTTGGTAGATTTGAGTCATGCAAACAGGCTATAATCCTATTACACCATTTAATAACCCATTGATCAGGTTTATCTCTGATGATAAATACAGGTGGATCCGTCATGCCCTTTTTATATTGATGGGACTTATTCTGGCTTTCAAGGGTGATGTAGGAATGTCTGACCCGGTGCAATCAGCAGAGGTAAGGAAAGCCGTGTGGCTGGTTGATAGTGTCACATTCATTTTTATATTAGGAATGCTTTACCTCATCATGCTGGTGCTGATACCGCGATTATTGTTTCGTTCACGAGTGTTCCTGTTCTTTCTTTCTATCATCATTATCATCTTCCTTATTTATATAGTGGTGTACTGGCTAGATCTGCATTACCTGCGCCCGGTAAATCCGGGTAATATGCAGCACATTGAATTTTCTGTGATTCATTTTATTCAGATAGGAGCTGTTTGCGCTGTCTTGCTTGGCGCCGTTATAGGATTGAAAGTGTTTAAGAAGTGGATCAATGATATCAGGAGAATGAATGAACTGCATGAGATCAACCTGAAAACAGAATTGGAACAATTAAAGAGCCAGGTAAATCCACACTTTCTATTCAATACATTGAACAATCTACTGGTACTTACTAAAACTGACCAGGAAAAAGCAACACAGGTATTGTTAGGATTGTCTGACCTGCTTCGTTACCAGTTGTATGATAGCACCAGGGAGAAGATCATTTTAACTAAAGACATTGCATTTATACAAAATCTATTGGCGCTGGAGAAGATCCGTAAGAATGACTTTACGTATACCATTCATACAAATGGGAATGTAGATGGACAGACATTGCCGCCGTTTCTTTTTATTCCTTTCGTCGAAAATGCGATCAAGCATGGCGCGTCCACGGTAGGGCATTCGTATCTTACATTGAATTTTAATGTGGCAGATAATCAGTTGCATTTCTCTTCTGAAAATTCGAAGCCGGCTATTAAGAATGCTACCATTGGCGGTATAGGATTGGGAAATATCAAACGTCGTCTTGAATTATTGTACCCCGGCAATCACACCCTGGAAATAATTGACAGTGCTGATAAATATATTGTAAACCTTACTATACCGTTATGAATTGTATCGTTGTAGATGATGAACCACTTGCCCGCCAGGGAATGGAGATGAGCATCGCCAGTGTGTCTTCCTTGCAATTGCGTGGATCATTCAGCAATGCATTGGCTGCAAGTGATTTTTTACGAAAAGAGAATGTGGACCTGATGTTCCTGGATATTAATATGCCGGAGTTGAGCGGACTTGATTTTCTGAAATCATTGCGGGATGCGCCGCTGGTTATTTTTACTACGGCCTATCCTCAATATGCGTTGGAGAGTTATGAGCTGGATGCGATTGATTATCTCGTAAAACCCATACGGATAGAACGCTTTTTAAAAGCGGTGAATAAAGCAGAAAATCATTTACGATTATTACAGCAGGAAGGAAGTAGCCAGGTGGAAAAGATTGAAGATGATTATGTGTTTATAAAAGCTGACCGGAAGTATTTCAAAATTTATTTCAAAGATATTTTATACATAGAAGGGTTAAAAGATTATGTGGTCATTTATACAAAGGATAATAAGGTGATCACGTCAATGAATATAAAAACAATAGCGGCCCAATTGCCGGCTGCTATTTTTGCACGGGTCAGTAAATCATATATCGTGAATGTGCTTCACATTTCTTCTTTCGATAATGAATTGATATATGTTCTCAATAATGAGATTCCGCTAGGGCAGAGTTACAAAGACGATTTTTTAAAACAATACATAGATGGCAAGATCGTAAAGAGATAGCGTATCGATGTACGATGTTAGGTGTACGGTGTACGACTATTTCAGGGTTGAAAAGAATTTAGCCACGGATGCACGCATTTTTGCCTTCGGCAATAATCGCCGCAGGCGGTATCCGTGCATCCGTGGCTAAAAAATCTTCTAAATTATAAGAAGGACGTACATCGTACACCTAACACCGTACATCACAATATTGTTCCCTTAAGAATTATCGCCGCTATAGAAAAATAGATAACTAACCCCGTTACGTCTACCAGTGTTGCAACCAATGGCGCCGAGGATGCAGCCGGATCAAGTTTGAATCTTTTTAATACAATTGGTATCATCGAACCACTCAGTGTCCCCCACATCACAATACCAATCAGCGAAAAGAAAATAGTCAGCGCTAACAAGAACCAATGCGGACCATAATCATACAAATGCAGGTTCTGCCAGGTCGCAATTCTTATCAAACCAATAGCACCGAGGATCAACCCAAGAGTAAGTCCCGATAAAATTTCTCTCCGCATCACAAACCACCAATCCTTTAAGGTTAATTCTTTCAGTGCCATCGCGCGAATAATAAGTGTAGCAGCCTGCGAACCACTATTACCTCCACTGGAGATGATCAGTGGAACGAATAAGGCTAGCACAACCGCCTTAGAAATTTCTGTATCAAAATAACTCATTGCAGTTGCGGTCAACATTTCACCCACAAATAAAATGACCAGCCAGGTAGCTCTTTTGCGGATCAGCGTAAAGAATCCTGTTTTTACATAGGGGAAATCGAGTGTTTCCACACCTCCGAACTTTTGAATTTCACGCGTGTCTCTTTCTTCCGCCGCATCCATCACGTCATCCACAGTCAATACACCGAGCAACACGTTATCGGCATTCACAACGGGCAATACAAGACGATCATATTCTTTAAACTTCAATACGGCATCTTCCTTTGTATCCATCATTTGCAGCGTCACATAAAATCCATCGAGGATATCAGCAACTTTTTTTCCCGGATCGCTTAATACAAATCGCCTGACCGGAATATCATCAATTAATTTTCCCTCATTATCTACTACATAGATCACATTTGCGGCTTCCGTGTCTTTGTGATTTTTTCTTAAATGTTCCATTGCCTGGGCCACCGTTATTTCGGTACCGATGGTGGCAAAATCTGTATTGATCAATCTGGCCACACTATTATCAGGATAACCAAGAATATTATGTACCGACTCCCTGTTTTTTGCATGTAATAATTCCAGCAACGATGAACGCTCCATTCCTTTCAGTGAAGAATAGAAAGCGATACGATCATCGGAACTCAATTCATTCAACAGGTAAATTGCTTTATCCCGCGGCATTGATTCAATGATCTTTCGCTGTAACGAGGGATCTTCCAGGTAGGAAAAGACTTTTGTCTGGGTAGCGGTAGGTAACGATTGAAAACCTTTCAGCGCTGCCTCATCAGGTACCGAACTCAGCATCTTCGCTACTTCCGTCGGGTGCACATTTTTATTTTTTCCAAAACCTAGCAGGCTGCTGAAATCGCCCTTCACTATTTTCTTGCTTATCTCTTTTAAATTGATCATACGCGATGTTTTTTGCAAGTGAAAAACCGCGCGAAGGTAGGTAAGAATGATGTTATTGAGATGCAAATAAGTTATTAGCTGTTAGCTTTTAGCTATTAGCCTTGCTAAGGAGATACTGTACATTTTAAAGAAAGGAAAGTTGTACATCGTACATCCAACATCGTACAGTTTGGGAAATACGTGTCAAATGCACAATTATTATTCGTACATTAGTAATCAGTTACGCCAGTTTGGGATTAGCAGAAATATTCTACAATCAGACAGGCGTACGTCGCACATCTAACATCGTACACAAGCTTGCATTATGAAAAAAATACTTTCGCTACTTCTATGTTGCGGCGCATCTGCAGCATTTGGACAACAAAAAGACTACCCCATTCAGGCAGTCAATTTTACTGCTGTAAGATTTATGGATAATTTCTGGTTGCCGCGATTGCATGATAACCTCGCTATTACCATTCCGGCTTCGTTCGAACGTTGTGAAAAGACAGGACGTGTGAAGAATTTCGAAATGGCGGCTACCAAAACTGGTAAGTTCTGTACCACCTTTCCTTTTGATGATACAGATAT
>JBDTPD010000181.1:0-7739 GCA_039932855.1 Chitinophagaceae bacterium
AAATTCACATTCTTCAAATAAAACACTTGCCTGCACCGGAAATTTGGATAAATAATAATCACCATGATACGCTTTCACTTTCTGCTATTAATTTTATTCTTCTACCCGCTTTTTTCCATAGCCCAATCAACTGACCAGTTTAACAATTTCGCTCGTCAGCAGGACAGCCTCTTCATTTCTTTATATAAAAAAAGAGATACCAAAACCTACACGCATCTGCTGGACAACTGGATCAATGAATACGATAAACTCAATAACAAAGAGAAAAAAACCTATCGCCAATATCTTGTATCAGCCTGGTATAATCTTTCCTGTACCTATGCGCTGACAGGCAATACATCTATGGCACTGGACGGTTTGGAAAAAGCGATCCGTGCTGGTTATACTAATTATTCGCATATTCAAAAAGATAGTGATCTTGATACCTTACGTTCGCTGCCACGGTTCGATTCATTGATCCAACCACTTCGGGCGACAGGAGACTATCGCTATATTTTAGAAAAAGCAGAAGCATATAACAATAATGATAACCGCGAACTGCCTGCTTTCACTTATCAATTATCGACCAATCCTGATCTCGTTTGTCTCAGGAAAATGTACAAGCTTGACTCAATAGCTGGTGAAGGCAATGAGGCATCAAAGGCGCTGAACCTCCTGCATTGGGTACATGAACTAATCCCGCATGATGGTAATCATCCAAATCCAGCTATCAAAAATGCACAACAACTGATCACCGTTTGCCGCAAAGAAAACCGCGGATTAAATTGCAGGGGATTAGCAACGGTATTAAACGAATGTTACCTTTCGCTTGGATTTGCCTCGCGGTTGGTGACCTGTTTACCAAAAGACAGTTTAGGTGTTGATCCCGATTGTCACGTGATTAATATGGTATACATACCGTCATTGAAGAAATGGATATGGGCCGATCCTACCAATGACGCCTACGTGATGAATGAAAAAGGAGAATTATTAAGTATAGAAGAAGTAAGAGAAAGGATCATTCTGCATGAACCCTTAATCGTAAACCCAACGGCTAACTGGAACCATCGGTCATCTACCATGAAAGAAGATTACCTGTATAATTATATGGCGAAGAATCTATACATCTTGCAATGTCCTGTCAATAGTATCTATGATCTGGAAACGCCGGCTCCCGGAAAAACAATTGCATACATTCAATTACTCCCGCTCAACTATTTCAAACAAGATCCTTCAGTAAAGACATCAGCCGATCAGCCACGCAGCACCAGCTATGTATTTTACAACACCAATAACCCATCCTTATTTTTTAAACTACCATGATATGAAAAAGATTTTTCTGCTGCTGATTCTTTCAGGATGGTTCATCCAAATCTTTGCACAGGTAAACTGGAAAGATAGTAGTTTGCATTTCACCGATATTATCTGGAATAATTATTCAACTTCTTACATCGGCGATGATAAGACTAATACTGCATTACTTGTAACAGCCATTCCTTACAATGGTGTCTATGATTTTGGTAATGGCGGGCCGGACAGAACACCAATGGACATGACATTTACCGGTTCAGCTTACCATTTTCGTTCCAATTCAACAACCGACCAGGTATTATACACCTATGATTCATCAGACGTTTATTTCATGGCTCCCGAGATTTTTTCAACCAATGCAAACCAGTTTGACTTTCGTGTATTGCAGGACGATACTATTACCATCAAACCATGGAGCCCCATTACTTCCTTTACAGATAGAAGCTTTGGATTAAATGGATTTCGTTCTGGTTTTGCTTTCCTTGGCGGGTATCATACCAAATGGAATCATTTCCTGATTTTTGAACTGCGGAAAAAGAATCAGTCATCGCTGATTTCGTCTACTACCGTATACTGGCAACAGATCCGCCCTCTACTATTATCTGTTCTTACTACACATCAACTAAACGAGTGGCTATTACATATAAAAAGACCAACAGATACATCTTATGATGCTAAAGCACTGTCAAATGCCGCCAACCTCGAAGCAGCAGTAAAACCTGACAGCAATAATAATCTGTCAAAGCCATTGATACTACCCTCTTCTGAACACGAACTTTACTTTTTTATTCGTGGAAATGTTTATCGCAAAGACGCGCTGGAGTATAAACTGACAAAAGATGGGGACATTATTAAAACATGGTCGCCCAATGAAATTGACAATAATTATATCTGGTTACACGATCTTTCACCAGGTAAGTATACATTAACAGTACGTTATCGTAAACAACGTCACAATACCAGCAGCTGGGATTTTGAAATAAAAGCTGCTTGGTTTGACACCCGATTATTCAAATTAGTCGTAGGAATATTAGCCTTGTTATTTATCGGATCGCTGGTAATGATCTGGCGGTTCAGCATTCTTCGAAAAAGAGCTTTAGCTAAACAGGCAAAACAAGAAAGATTGATGCTTGGACTGAAAGCGACCTATTCTCAACTGAATCCACATTTTATTTTTAATGCGCTCTCTTCCATCCAGGGGTTGATCAATAAGAATGATATAAATGCAGCTAACCGTTATCTGTCCGTGTTTGGCAACCTGGTAAGAAGTTCATTGACCAGCAGTGATAAAGCGTTTATCCCACTTTCACACGAGATCAATACGCTGGAAACTTATCTTGTACTGGAGCAATTACGTTTTAATTTTACATGGACCATTGACACAGATAAGCAACTGTCAGTAGAAGAAATAGAAGTGCCGCCGTTATTATTACAGCCATTGGTAGAGAATGCGGTCAAGCACGGTATATCGTCTTTACATGAAAAAGGAACTATTCATGTCAGTCTTGAGAAAAAAGGAATCGACCTTTTGATACAAATAAGTGATAACGGATCAGGTTTCGATCCGGGTCAGCCTATAAAAGGATATGGATTAAAGCTGACAAAAGATAGAATTCAATTGCTGAATGAATTATCTGCAGACAGAAACATCATCATGACTATTAGCAGTAATAATGGCAAAGGCACAAACATTGACTTTTTATTTAAAAACTGGCTGGCATGAGCAAATTACGGGCGATACTGATCGATGATGAAAAAAATAATATCGATAATCTTGAGCAATTATTGGCAAGGTATTGTCCGCAAGTAACGATTCTAACAACGGCCATGAATGCGGCTGATGGAAAATCTGCTATTCTTTATCACAAACCTGATCTGGTTTTTTTAGATATACAAATGCCGGAAAAAAGCGGTTTCGATCTATTGCGTGATCTGGCCGCGTATGATTTTGAAGTGATCTTTATTACAGCCTATGACAAATACGCTATCCAGGCGATCAGGTTTTCCGCTGTTGATTATTTAATGAAACCAATTAATCCAGAGGAACTGCTACAGGCTGTTGACCGCGTAGTGGTTAAGCAAAAACAAAAGACGCAAAATTTACAGTTAGAAAATCTATTGCAGTTATTGCATCAGCAAAAGGATACACATCGTATTGCGCTGACAACATTAAAGGAAGTACACTTTATCCGCACCATGGATATTATAAGATGTGAAGCCTCTAATAATTATAGTTTCTTTTTTCTTGTCAATGGAGAAAAACTGACTGTCTCAAAGCCCATTTACGAATATGAAGAATTACTAACTCCATATGGTTTTATCCGTAGCCATCAATCGCATCTAGTAAACATGCATTACATAAAAAGCTGGGTGAAAGAAGATGGAGGTTATTTATTACTGGATAATGGTGACCAGGTTCCTGTATCGAGGAATAAGAAAGAGAGTGTTATGAATGCTATCGAGAAGAGAATGTAAGCAAATTATGAGTTAAGAATTATGAATGCCTCACCACATTCATAATTCTTAACTCATAATTTATTTATAAGCTGATCCTTTTTCCACTCGCAGCCGATCGCTTCGCTGCATCCAGTATTTCCATCACGATCATGTTATACTCTAATGAAGAAAGATCGTTTTTGCCAGTTAATTGTTTTCTAATAACCGCTGTCAAATAAGTAATCGGGTCAGCAATGGGAGCTTCCAATGGTGGAGCAACTTTAGTGCTTTTGATATTTTCACGCTTGCGGCTAACGATATTACTGTTATCCAATCCATGCAGGTAGCCGGTTTGTCCAAACACTTCCATGTCTTTAATGCCAAACGGCCAGTTCCAGGATGCTTCGATCATGCCTGTTGCACCTGCATATTCCACAATTACTGTTGCGTCGTCATCGACTTTCGGATATACATCGGGTTTATACTGTCTCGTAACTGCAGTTACTGCAATGGGCCTTGCACCTTTCATTAACCAGGTCATCAGGTCGGCCCCATAACAACCAAAATCATTCAACGCACCGGCACCGTTTAAAACAGGATCAGTCAGCCATTTCAGAAAAGCTTCACTGCAACCAATTTCTTTTGGTCCCTGGTGCCCGTCATGTACCACTATCTTTTTGATCTGACCGATACTATCAGCATTGATGGTATTATACATATCATGGTAAGAAGCATACCAGGTGGTTTCATAATTTGTCAATACCTTGATCTTATACTTATCTGCTAATTTTTTAATTTCCTGTGCCTGTTGTAGTGTAGCAGCCAATGGCTTTTCTACCATAACGGGAATACCAAGCGGCGCGCAAACCTGAACAATCGATAAATGATCTGCTGATGCATTATACCCCAATACAGCATCCGGTTTTTTCTTTGCTAATACTTCTTTCAGGTTATCATAGAAAAGTGAATCAGGCAGGTTGTAAAGTTTGCTATACTTTGCCTGTAACTGCTTATCGGCTTCTGCAATTCCTATGATCGTTACTTTGCCATTATTGAACTGTCGCAATATACCATGTACATGATCGTGATTGAGACCAACAACAACTACCCGAAGATCCTGGGCGGAGATATTCTTATAACTAATGATAGAAAGAATAAGTAAGATGATCAGTTGTTTAAAAACAACAAAGGAGCGTTGTGGCATATGGCTAGATTTAATACAAATATCGAAGAAAACATTCAGCAATCAACATGGCCCCTTAGCCCAGGCTGATAATTAGAGGCTATTTATCTTCCACTTCGATGATCATTTATCTAATCCCATTTTCTTACGTAATGCAAGATTATAAGAAAACTGTTCAGCAGCCGGCACTGGTTTTCTAAAACTCTTTTCAACATCCTTGCCTTCCTCGGACCACAATGGAGGTAAGATATGAAATACTTCGTCTGCCTTTATTGTTTGAATATCCTTTTGCCATGATTTCCATTTCATGCCCTTATAAAATTCCTGTATGTCACCAGTAAAACAAAAAACTATAAATTCTTCGTACGTCATTCCAAGAGCTTCCCATTTTAATGTATCAGGAGAAAGATAATAGATATTTTCAATGTCTGTTCCGAAAGATCCATAGTTAATTGCAAAGTACCCACCTATTACATCGTCTGCTACTAAGAAAAATGCGGGTCTGTCCCCGAATTCTTTAAATGCTTTTCCCTTGTTCCAATCAGGAAGTGTTCGTTGCATTTGTGAACTACCGCCGCCAAGTATCCGTATCCAGCCATTGTCAATCAGAAGACCACCGGTGTAATAAACTATCGCTCCCATTATCGATCTTGTTGTTACCTGCGTTTTATAAAGAGCATCCTGAGACTTTAAGGTATCAACAGGAAGTATCTCGACCTTATTTTTAGCAGAATCGATCCATTCTTTGACAATTGGCCAACCAGGGTCTACCCTGTTAATCAATTCGGAAATTGGCCGCATTTTGTATTGGGCAAAGGTTGGCAGCATTGAAAAACAACAACCAACGATTATCAGAATTTTTCTTTTGTTAAGTCTAAAATGATTTGGCATGAGGATTTACTTAAAGCAGATCTATATTTCGTGACGAATCTCTGCTCCTGGTAAAGATACAATTGTCCCATACTTAAATTACCGGCTCCGATTATTCAACCAAAATCCAAGGTTCAGTTGTCCCAGCCCGGTCACCAGTCCGATATTTTTTTTAACGACTTCTCCGGCATTGTTTAGCGTAGTTCCTTTGGTAAAAAGATATCCTATACCGAGGTTAAGATCGAGACTGAATCTTTTCGGATAATTCCGTTGAATTCCCCAGAGAGCTCCGATAGTAGTGATGGCGCGGCGTTTTTCCTCATTATAATAATCAGAAGCAACTCCTCCTTTTGAAAAATAAGTCTGGAAGGCGGGCGCTATATAATTCAAATTATTCATCTCCGTTCTTTTACCTGCCTGCTCTCTTCTTTTGAAATTAAAATAATAGCGGTACTGAAGTGCTAACGCAGGATCGAAACTGATATCTGAATTTGTTCCCAATGAACTGGAATAGCTATACGAGATTGAAGTATTCATAAATGCTTGTCCGTATAGAGTCTGAAATTTTCCAATAGCTTTTTCATAACTGATCCCGGGATTCAGGAATGTTAGCTTGGTCACATCGGTGACAATGTTTTCTTCTTTGTCTTGTGAAAAACTGGTGATTGAAAGTAGTAAAAGAAATGGTAACGCGAATGTTGAAGTACGCATAGATAAGGTGGTTGGTTAATAATGGTAAGTGCGGGCACAATGTAAAACTTTTACCATCTCATAAATGTTAAAAAACAAAAACCTTTATCTCACCAACCCTAACGTCATCTCCAATATTTCATCGGATTTGTTAGCAACACCTTTCGTAGTATATTTTACTTTGATATTACTGAAGACATTGTAGCTGTAAATCGATTTATTACACAGAGAGCCACAGAGTCCAGTCCACAGTTGGCAGTCGGCAGTCAACAACTTATAATTTAGTTAGTATAATTAAATAGAATAATCTCTGTAAACCTCTGTGCCTTCTCCGTGGCTCTCTGTGTCAAAAACAAATAAAGCTGAAGATTAATGAAAGTTTCAGTATGGAAAAAAGTTTACTATGCGTCTTACAGGCAAATTCCAAATGAAATTGACTGCTATAATTTTCCTCTTTTTGTGTGCCTGCCAGCATCCTGATCAAAAGGTGCCGAAAACCATTCACCACCCCACTGATGATACAGTAGTAGATAGCAGATCATATGAAGAAATAAAAGCTGGTATTAGTTTGAAAAGGAAAAACTATTTGAAAAAATATGCGACCAAAGAATCACTTGCTGATAGCCATGCAATGGCGGAACTAACCGATTACTGGGTGACTGAAATCAGCACAACTCTTTTTGACAAATGGAAAGACACACCGTGGGATTTTAACGGCACGACTACTGAACCAAAACAAGGAGAGATTGCCTGCGGATATTTTGTAACGACCATTCTGCAAGCAATGGATCTTAGCATAAACAGGCAAAAACTTTCCACCTGCGCCTCTTCGGAAATGATGAAAAGCCTGGTTCCGGATCAAAAATTGAAAGTGCTTAACTACTTATCTTATCCTGCCTTTAATGATTCGCTGACTCATCTTGGCAAAGGTGTTTATATTATCGGACTGGATTTTCATACGGGGTTTATTGTGAATGACGGTGATGAAAATTGGTTCATTCATTCGAATTATATTCAGCGGAAAGGGGTGACTAAAGAAACAGTAATGAATTCAGATGCTTTAAAGGTTTCTAAAACAAGATGGATGGTATCACTAACAGGCGATAAAGAGTTTTTGTATAAATGGCTGACTCATGATTGATCAGAAAGCTATTTCCTGACCTCGAAAATTCCTTTTTCTTTATTCCAGCTTAGTTTCTCCCTGTTATCCTGCCACCATTTCGTCCACCATGCATGATCTTTCTTTTCATCGCGTGTTTTTTCTCCAATT
>JBDTPD010000182.1:0-7738 GCA_039932855.1 Chitinophagaceae bacterium
GAACTTTCTGCACGTGCTAAAGATGCATTCGAAAGCACTTACCGGGTTATGCGCACACGTATTGACCAGTTTGGTGTAGCACAGCCTAATATCAATCCTGATGCTGACCGTGGTATCATTACTGTAGAGTTACCGGGTATACAGGATAAAGAAAGAGTTAGAAAATTCCTTCAATCATCTGCGAACCTCCAATTCTGGGAAGTTTACAATTTTGGTGAGCTTGGCCAGGCAATTGGCAATGCAGATGCTGCCTTTTATAAATTAATGGGTGGTAAAGTTGATACAACTGTTGCAAAAGCTGGCGATTCATCAATTGCGAAAATACCTGATAGTACTACCAACACTGGTCAACTCGGACAATTAGGTGAAGATACAAATGTTGCCAAAGGCAAACCGGCAATTGATAGCCAGGCTATCAAAATAGCTGATGCAAAAAAACACCTGAACGCTTACATGCAATTCACTTACCAGTCATTCAAAGGTGGTAAGCAGAATCACGAACGCTGGCCGGCAACAATTGCATTCGTATCTGATAAGGATACTGCGCAGGTTCGTACCTACCTCGAAAATCCAGCTGTAAAAGCTGCTCTTCCGGCACAGTTAGTTTGGATGTATGGTATGCCACAGAATAAAGATGAAAAAGCAGCTCACGTACTTCCTTTATATGCGATCAAAACTTTTGGTCGTGAAAAAGCAAGAATTGAAGGTGATGCCGTAAGTAATGCACGTGCAGATTACAGCCAGGGCGGTCAGTCAGAAATTTCTATGGAAATGAAACCTGCCGGTGCAAGAGAGTGGGCCAAAATGACTGGTGAGAATGTAGACAAGCCAATTGCTATTGCACTTGATAATATCGTTTATTCAGCTCCTTATGTAGAGGGCGCTATCGAGGGTGGTGTTTCCAGTATCTCTGGTAGCTTCACGGTAGTAGAGGCACAGGATCTTGCACGTATTCTGAATGGGGGTAAATATCCTGCTCCTGCCAAGATCGTGCAGGAACAACAGGTTGGTCCAACACTCGGTTCAGAAGCAGTTAAAGGTGGTTTGATGGCATTCGGTCTTTCTTTCATTGTCATCTTCGTGCTGATGCTGATCTATTACAACACAGCAGGATGGATCGCGAACATCGCGTTGATATTAAACCTTCTTTTCACTATCGGTGTACTCGCAGGACTTGGTGCCACATTAACAGCGCCTGGTATCGCGGGTCTCGTTCTTACCATTGGTATGGCGGTAGATACGAACGTAATCATCTATGAGCGTATCAAAGAGGAACTGACAAAAGGAAAAGGATATATTCCGGCTATCAATGAAGGATATCGTCGTTCATTGCCACCGGTACTTGATGGTCACATCACTACCCTTCTTACCGCAATCATCCTTTTCTATTTCGGGTTAGGTCCGGTAAAAGGATTTGCGACAACACAAATACTCGGTATCCTGCTTTCATTATTCTGTGGTATCCTCGTGAGCCGCTGGATCAGTGACTGGTTCACAAATAAGAAACGTCACCTTGAATATTTCACCGGCGTATCCCGTAAGATTTTCAAGCACGCAAAATATAAGTTCATCGAGTTTCGTAAGATCGCTTATGTTATTTCATTCATCGTACTCGCATTAGGTATTGGTTCATTTATCAATGGCTTTGATTATGGTGTTGAATTTGAAGGTGGTCGCAGTTTCACGGTGCGTTTTAATAAATCACTGAGTGGATCTGAGATCGAAACTATGCGGAATGAACTGAAAACAGTTTTTGCTGGTGAAAGTCCTACGATCAAGACAGTGGGTAACAATGCAACATTGGATATCACTACTTCTTACCTGATAAAAGATACACTTACGCAAGCCGATTCAGCAGTTGAGCATACATTATACAATGGTTTGCTGAAACATCTTCCAGACAATTATACCTTTGCGAGTTTCTCCAAAGCAGATAATAAAGTTGGTAAGATCGGTTCCAAGAAAGTATTACCAACGATCTCGGATGATCTTAAAAATGGTGCGGTCAAGGCAACGATCTTCGCACTCATCGCTATCTTCCTGTATATCTTTATCCGTTTCCGTGACTGGAGATATTCATTAGGAACGATTGTAGCATTGCTGCATGACGTATTGGTAACGTTGATCGTATTCTCCTTTGCGCGTAAGATTGTTAACTTCCCGCTTGAAATCGATCAGCACTTTATTGCGGCCCTGTTAACGGTGATCGGGTTCTCGATGAATGATACGGTAATTGTATTTGACCGTATTCGTGAGGATAGAAGACTTTATCCGACTGCCGCCCTGGGTGATACAATCAATCGCGCGATCAATGAAACATTGAGTCGTACGATCATGACATCATTAACAGTGTTCCTTACCATCCTCATCCTCTTCCTGGTTGGTGGTGAAGTAACAAGAGGTTTTGCCTTTGCGATGTTGATCGGTGTTATCACCGGTGTGTATTCTTCTATTTTTGTTGCCGCTCCTATCCTTGTCGATTTGACCCGCGCTAAAAAAAGTAAGACTCCATCGGCACCTGCAGCTGGGAAAGCACAGGTAACGGAGAAGAGTCCTACAGTTTAAGATAATAAGCTATTATTCTTTTAATAGAAAAGCCTGCAATGAATGTTGCAGGCTTTTTCATTTTAGCTATCAGCTATTAGCTATTAGCTTCGGTCTTTTATTTAAAAACATATTTACTCTTTAAACACTTGTGCGATCAAAGTGTTAGCAATTTATAAAAGAACGAACTGAGCTAATGGCTAATGGCTAATGGCTAAAAGCTAACAGCTTCTCTCCCTCTTTCGTACATTTACAACAACCCATGCATTCATCCACAGAAAATATATTCCTCGTTGGATCTATTCTGCTTATCGCAAGTATGATAGCCAGTAAAGCTTCTTTCAAGCTGGGCATTCCTGTATTGATTTTATTTTTGGGAATTGGTATGCTTGCCGGATCGGAGGGCATTGGTGGAATATATTTTGATGACCCTTATATCGCTCAATTACTTGGGATAGTCGCACTCAATTTTATACTTTTTTCCGGCGGTATGGATACAAAGTGGGAAGGGATCAAGCCAATTATCTGGCGCGGCATATCGCTTTCAACGATTGGTGTATTGCTGACAGCAGGTATCATTGGCGGCTTTGTTTATCTGGTCACTGATTTTACTTTATTGGAAGGATTATTACTAGGTTCTATTGTATCGGCAACGGATGCTGCGGCTGTATTTTCTATTTTACGTACAAGAAATATTGGGTTAAAAGGACAGATCCGTCCATTACTGGAACTGGAAAGTGGTAGTAATGATCCGATGTCTTATATCCTTACTATCAGTCTTACTTACCTTATTGCAAATGGCGATGCGACAATCGGGAAATTGATCTTCAAATTTTTCCAGGAAATGATCATTGGAGGCGCATTCGGATTAGCACTTGGATGGCTGATGTCCTACACCATTAATAAAGTAGCGCTTGAAACAGAAGGGTTGTATCCTGTACTGGTAATGGCGATGATCTTTTTCACCTTTGCTGTTACTGATATTGCCGGTGGCAATGGTTTCTTAGCAGTGTATTTATCGGCATTGGTATTAGGCAATACTAATTTTCTTCATAAAAAAAGTATTCTTCGTTTTTATGATGGGCAGGCATGGATGATGCAGATCGTCATGTTCCTTACCCTGGGATTGCTTGTCTTTCCTTCCCGTATTCCTCCAATAGCTGGTATTGGAATTTTGATTGCCCTGGTATTGATCTTTGTAGCCCGGCCGATTGCTGTATTCATCAGTCTTTCTTTTTTTAAAATGAAAGCGAGGGAAAAATTATTTATCTCCTGGGTAGGACTCAGAGGTGCTGTACCGATTGTTTTTGCTACGTATCCATTGCTGGCAAAGGTGAGCAAGGCCGATCTGATCTTTCATCTCGTATTTTTCATTTCAGCTTCCTCTGTATTGTTACAGGGATATACATTGCCACTCGTGGCTAAATGGCTCAAGGTAACCGTTCCGAAGAAAGTAAAAAAGATCACTACACTCGATATGGAACTTTATGATACAGTAAGGTCAGAGTTTGTAGAAATTATTCTGCCGGGTAATAGTATTGCTATTGGAAAAGCAATTGTAAAACTTCGCTTGCCCAAATCAGTGTTGATCGTATTACTGGTAAGAGATGAAAAATATATCCAACCGAGCGGATCTACTATACTGGAAGAAGGCGACAAGCTCGTCATATTGGCCAATAACAAAGAGGTGCTTAATGAAGTATACCAGGTATTAGGGATCTAGGCGTTAATTCTTTATCGAAATAAAAAACCCTACCAGCTGGCAGGGTTTTCTTTTTATAAAAATAAGTTTTTATACACCGAAGCTGGTTCCGCAACCACAGGTACTGGATGCATTAGGGTTTTTAAAAGTAAATCCCCTGTTATTTAATCCATCCTGCCAGTCTACATGCATTCCATGCACATACATTTCATGCGACTTGTTCATCACACAGGTGATTCCTTCTATGTTAAATTCATTATCGCCTTCCTCTTTATGATCAAAGCCCAGCACATAGCTCATACCGGAGCATCCCCCACCCTTTACCCCAATCCTGAGTACCTGCGTCTTGTCAAAACCTTCCTGCGACATCAGCTTCTTAATAGCGCTGATAGCTCCTGCTGTCAGGGTCACCGGGGTTGTCATTGTTGTTTCCATACAGCAAAAATAAACATTCTTTCTTTATTAAGGAAGCTGTGGACAAGTACGATGTAAGAAATACGAAGTACGAGTTGGCCTGTGATTGAACGTCTTTACCGTCGGGCAGCTCGTACTTCGTATTTCGTACATCGTACTTTGGCGATCTTACTTTATGGGTAAACCTCAAACTTTACGCTTATTTTTGGGCAAAATAAATACATCTCCTATGGATCAGAGTATGATCACTTTACTTGCCGCAGTTGCTGCCTTACTTATTTCTTTTTATTGCTTTTACCTCGTCAACGATTTACGAAAAAGAAAAACGACCACTGATGCTGATTCATTCAGCAGCCGTCCTTTGCAATTACAGGCGTATGAGCGTCTCGTAATGCTGGCTGAAAGAATATCGCTTCCAAATATTATCAGCCGCGCCAACCAGCCCGGTCTGGACGCAAGACATATGCAATTGTTATTACTGGAAAGTATAAAACAGGAATTTGAATATAATACTACTCAACAGATCTATGTAAGTCCGGTTTCCTGGAGAGCCGTAAAAGATCTGAAAGAACAGAATATGCTTATCATTAACCAGATCGGATCAACGATGCCTGCCGAAGCATCAGGCACTGACCTCAATCGTCGCTTACTGGAATATACCATGTCTCAGCAGAAAGGCACTTTACATGAAGTAGTGATGGAAGCGTTGAATTATGAAGCGAAGAAGGTTCTCAAGTGAACAGTCTCCAGTTGGCAGTCAGCAGTCAGCAGTTGGCAGTCGCACACTGGCATTTATAATCATTCATTATGTCTACTAAAAAGATATTTACTGATTCGGGAATTGAAATAAAAGAACTGTATACATCTGCTGATTCGCAGTTGCCAACTGCCGACAGCCAACTGCCGACTGAACCCGGCGAGTTTCCTTTCACCAGAGGCGTACAACCAGATATGTACCGCGGTAAGCTGTGGACGATGCGCCAGTACGCCGGTTTTTCTACTGCTGAAGAAAGTAATAAACGATACCATTACCTCTTATCACAGGGAGTGATGGGTTTGAGTGTAGCATTTGATTTACCTACACAAATCGGGTATGACAGCGATCATGCACTGGCAGAAGGTGAAGTAGGTAAAGTAGGCGTAGCTATCGATAGCCTTGAAGACATGCAAACACTATTCGATGGTATCAGGCTGGAAGATATCAGCACGTCCATGACGATCAATGCAACTGGATTTATTCTTCTTTCTTTTTATGTAGCACTGGCTAAACAACAAGGAGCTGATCTTAAAAACATAACAGGTACCATTCAAAATGATATCCTGAAAGAATATGCAGCGAGGGGCACTTACATTTATCCGCCCAAACCTTCTATGCGCATCATCACAGACATTTTTGAATGGTGCGCACAGGAAGTCCCGAAATGGAACACTATCTCTATTTCTGGTTATCATATCCGCGAAGCAGGAAGTACTGCCGTGCAGGAAATCGCTTTTACACTAAGTAATGGTAAAGCTTATGTAGAAGCCGCATTAAAAAAAGGTCTTGATATAAATGTTTTTGGAAAACGATTGTCTTTCTTTTTCAATGCACATAATAATTTGTTTGAAGAAGTAGCAAAATTCAGAGCCGCCAGGAAAATGTGGGCGAAGATCATGAAAGATCTTGGCGCTACTGATCCAAAAGCAATGATGCTTCGTTTTCATACACAAACAGGAGGGAGCACCTTGACGGCTCAACAACCTTTAAATAATATTGCACGCGTAACTATTCAAACACTGTCAGCCGTATTAGGCGGCACACAATCGTTGCATACAAATGGATATGATGAAGCGTTGAGTTTACCTACCGAAGAAGCAGCAAGAATTGCATTACGTACGCAACAGATCGTTGCGTTTGAAAGTGGTGCGCCTGATACAGTTGATCCGCTGGCAGGTTCCTATTTTGTTGAATCACTCACCCGTGAAGTAGAAGAAGCTGCCTGGAAATTAATGGGCAAGATCGATAGTATGGGTGGCAGCGTTTCTGCAATAGAACAAGGATTTATACAGGATGAGATTGCCCGCAGTGCCTATGAATATCAACGAAAGATCGAAACAGGTGAAAAGATCATTGTAGGGGTAAATAAATTCCAGGTAAAAACAGAACAACCCATTCCAGGAATGCGGATCGATGACAGCATCAGGAATATACAATCAGAAAAATTGGCCCGCATCAGAAATTCACGCGATCACGCAAAGGTGGATCAATGTCTGCAGGAATTAAATGATAAGGCGGCAAGTGGCGAAAACATTATGCCGATCGTTGTCGAATCAGTAGAGAATAAGTGTACCCTTGGTGAAATTGCTGATACATTGCGGGAAGTGTTTGGAGAACATAAACAGTAGGCAGTCGGCAGTCAGAGCCTGATAGTTATACTTTTAACTGTCTGTTTCGACGATGTCTTTCCGTCTTGATGAAGGTTCCGGCAGATTATTTTTTTAGAAGATATTTCTCAAAGAATTTTTCGCAATCAAGTACTTCTATATCTGAAAAATAAAAGTTGGCGGTATCTTCAGTGATGATGCATTGACACAAATTTTCTTTCGCTGCATAATATTCCAGTCCATCTTCAAAATCGTGAATGGCCGCATTCTTCCTGGTTTTAGTAACAACTGATTCTGTCACTTCTGCTATTGACAAATGCTCGCATAATAATCCAATCTTTTGTCGCGCTATTTTAGTTTTGTGTTTCTTTTCTGCAAAATAAAAACTAATAGCAAGACATACAGGAGAAGTAAATACCTCAAATCGTTTATTATCCGCAAGACTAAGAATACGGGAAGAATAAGTAAACAAAGGATATTCTTTGTTCAACACTGATATCAGCACATTGGCATCGAGGAAAATTTTCATTTGCGTGAAGAAAAATAATCGGCTTTGGTGTCTTTGCGGTTTTTCTTTTTGGCTTTGTATTCCGCTTGCCCTTCGGCAACCTGGCTTACCCAATCAGATATGGGTAGTTCTTCAAAAGAAGTATAATTGCCGGAAATGGTTTTTTGAAGAAGAAACTCAACCAGCCTGGAAAGACTGATATTATT
>JBDTPD010000183.1:0-7720 GCA_039932855.1 Chitinophagaceae bacterium
CAATGGCCGAGTTAAAGCCCAACCCATAATCCTGCTCGCTTTTTGTATAGAGATAACGTACGCCTAATCTTGAAGAAAGTTCGTGCACGTTTTTAATGCGTTTATCAAATGACAACCGTGTATCATTATATAAAGAGAAAAGCGATGTCAGTTGTGAACCAAGACGGCTGTCTGCAATATCTGTACTGAGCGTATCATTGGCGACTCCTTTGCGCGGGATAAAAAAGTTTTCACGCACTTTATCATTGGTCACACCAAAAGTGGTAGACAGGATAAAACTTTTAGCTAACTGATAATTAAAGCCAATTGAACCAAGAAAACGATAGCTCTTACTATTTCCTTCTGCTACGTCTGTAATAGAACGTGGGTTACCGATACCAAATGTATCTCTCTCGGCAAAGGTGGGAGATTCGATTCCTTTCTCCGATACATCATTGGTACGTACCAAAGGTGATTTGAGTAAAGCAAGAAGAATAGGATTTGTTTTCGGAGAAATATTTCCCTGGTCACGTATATTTTGTTCGTTAAATGTAAAACTGAGATTGGTAGTAGCGGTCATCCGGGGACTAAGATTCAGGTCACCATTAAAACGCATATTGTAACGGGTAAGATCAGTATTGCGGGTAACACTTCCATTGTTCATAAATCCTAATGAAAGGGCATACTTAGCGATATTGTCGCCACCAGTTACTTTCAGGTAAATATTCTTTGTATAGCTTTTATTGAACACCTGTTTCTGCCAATCAGTATTATTATGGTATTTATAATATTCAGGATTGTTCTTGTCATCATTCATATATGGAAGTGCCTGAATAGCGGCATCGCTTAATCCTTTTGACTTTAGCATATCAGAAAGATAAACCCGATAATCAGCAGCATTTAACAAAGGAAGATTGTCAGGAGTAAAATTGACACCGCCATAACTGGCGAAGTCGATCTTGGTGCCAAGCTCCTTTGCTCTCGCAGTAGTGATGATAATAACACCATTGGCGCCTTTTGTTCCATAAATAGAAGAACCATCTTTGATAACGGTGATATTATCGATATCTCTTACATCGATCGTTGATAAAGGATCAGTATAGTGATTAGCGATGATCGATCCGCCATAATCACGGTTATCGAATAATATTCCATCTACTACGATCAGCGGTTGTGTATTTGCATACAATGAAGAAATGCCGCGCAGTGAAAGTGAGGCACCGACATTGGGTGTACCCGAACGACGCACTGCATTTAATCCCGCTACTCTTCCCTGTAAGTAAGTTGACGGTGTTTCTGAAATATTTGTCCAGTTACCATTTGTCTGAATAGAGGTGACGGCATAAGGTGTTTTACTTTTCATCACTGTACCGGTTGGTTGTACACCCATATCATAAAAAGAAACATAGGTGTCCTCATACAATGCCGCGCTGACGGTTGACTGACCATTCAATGCTACTTCTTTCAATTGATAACCGTCTGCTTCAAAACGGATAGGCACATTCACCGATGGCACGCGTAATTTAAATGCGCCGAGACTATCAGTGATAGCAGCAGAATATGTTTTATAAGTAATGCTGACACCTTGCAATGCTTTACCACTGGCCGCATCGGTCACATGACCGGAAACAGTAACCGCACCATCATAATTTTTGCCGATCACAATAGCTGAATCAACCGATGTTATCGTCTGCGCATGTGTACATAATCCGATAGCTACCGGAAGGGATAAAACAATTAGCTTTTTCAATACTTGCATGATCTTGTATAAAAAGTTAGTTAATCAGGTTGCTTAAGGCACCGGTACCAATCGCAGGTAATCCATCACGATCGGATTGGTAGCCGTAGCTGTCAGTTGTATTTCCAGTGATCCGTAATTAGGTACTGTCACATCTCCGAGATATAATTCATTATAGGCACCGGCCGCTGTGTATAAAGGAACATTGTGTAACAGAGTTGCTATTATTGGAAAAGTAGTTGACGATTGTCCGGGCACTACCGTCTTGAAAACAATATTCTGCGCAAAAGCTCCTGTCTGAAAATCATTGATCGCCGAGATGTACACTTTATACTTGATAGAAGGCACTTCATTTAACCGGTAATAAGCATAATAAGTAGTGACAGCGTGACCACTGACAAGTATATCAGTAAAATTTAGCCCGGTAGCCGGGTTATACCGGATACGGTAATTGGTATTACCTGATTTGTCTGATAAAAATCCGGAAGGAGTTTCTCCCTGTATGATCCCGGTCTTTAGTTTACTGGCGCTGACAACATCCAGCTTACTGAAAACATACACAACGCCATTGCTGAATTTCTTCGTTTCAACCAGGTTGATCGGGTTAGCTGGAATTGGTACACCAAACTTAGACATGAGATTCAGGAAAGCAGCTGATGAAACAACGCCTTCGATCATCAGATCCTTTACCGTGTTCCATTTTGCTAAACTATCATTGGTAAAAGGAACACCTGTAGCAAAATATGGTTTCAATGAATCGGACTCCAATGCAAAAGCGGTATTATCAAGAAGGAAATAAGTATACTCTTTACTTTCATTCTTTAAATTATATACGCGATCGTTGAAACGATTCTTATTGATAAGACCTGTACCGGCATGGTACACTGGTAAACCAGTAATGGAGCTGATACTATCAATGATGGCAGTGGCAGGATCGAAGTCAGTAAAGTTTAATCCGGCAATAAATGCATTCTGCACGTATTGAGCAGTAGTACTATTTACAAAATCCCATAAGCTGGGCAGCACTACGATATTCTTATTAATTATATGCAGTACTCCATTCTTAACAAATTTGTCCTTTGTTGTAATTGTTGCATCGCCGAATGCAGTTCCTAAAAAATTGTTGTACTTACCATTCAGCATTGGCACACGTATCTGCACTTGTGCATCGCGGGTAAAGTATGACTGGTTAGCAATATGATTTTGTAAAAACAAACGCAATTGTGCTTTATCAGCAACTACTGCCGGATCAAGTGCCTGCAATGCCGTATTATCCGGCGCCCAAACGGTATACGTTTTAGTAGAACGAAGCAAGGTATCCAATCCTGTTTGCAATACATACTCTTTGAACTTACTCAATTGAGGATTAGAACTGATCGCTGTATACAGATCGTTATTCAGGTCCTGGTTGCCGACTTCAATATGGTCATCCCATTTTTTACAGGCAGCCAGACTTAGTGTAACAGCAATCGAAAGAAAAACTTTTTTATAAAACTGCATTACTCGAATATTTAATTACTGATAGTAATAATTATTAGAAAAATACCTGAACGCCATCGCGCTGGAACCTTGGCAGGTATTGTACCTGATCAACCGGAATAAAATGAATCATATCAAGGTTGTTTACATCCTGTCCTGTTCCTGCAGTAGGCAATGATGCCAGCCTGACGAAATGACGATCGGTGGTAGTAACATCGATGATACCAACATATTTTCCTACCATATAATCATTGGTAGCTGGTGAGGTATATCTTTTCCAACCCAATGCATCCAATTCACCATCCGATAGTACAGGACGTGGATCAGTGAATGTAACCGGACGTTGCAATGGCTGTCCATCAAATGATACCTGTACAGGATTGTATGAGCCACCCGGGGCGCCCAATGAACCAGAACCTTTTTGTGCACGATAGCAAACCCATACTTTATATTTTCCCTTTACGATCAATGGTGTTTTGAACTGGTACCAGAAATTACGTGCACCGGTAGCACCGACTCTTAATTTCAGGTAGTCATTATAGTTCACAAAGAAGTTTGTTGCCGTACCTGTGTATTGATAATTCAGATCATTGGGTGAATCAGTTTTTTCCCAGGTAATATCAGCAACTGTACCTGCTGCAAATGTGTAACTGGTACGACGGAAGATGGCGGGTAATTTTCTGATCTCCGGGAAATCAGCTACATCCCAATACACGGCTGTTGGTACACGGACCTTCGGAGCAAAGTGCGCCTTTGCCTGGTGCAGCACACCATTGGTTGCAGAGATATCACTGTTTGGACGGTCAAGCTCTACTCCATTCTCATGCGTACCATTAAAATCAATATCATTGATCAATACTCTTTCGCCGTCAAGTTTAGAGGCAAGTACTTCCAATGGTTGAAGAGAAATATGTGAACTGGCAGAAACGATATCTGCTAAATATTTTGCATCAGGAATAATGTGATAGGCTACATAAATATGAAGACTATCCAACGCACCGGCTGGATTACCGGTATGAGAATATTTTGCTTTCAATGCTGCAAAGTCCGCCATGCCTGAATCAAGTAATGCCTGGTTTGTTTCTGCAAGCAATGTTAAATAGCGACGGGAAGGATCGGTGGTATTGATCGTATTTAATGTATCATAAAAACCTGTTTCTACCAGCGCCTGTTTGAATATAGAATAATTGGGATCAGCAGCTACCAGTTCAGCCACTGTTTTAGTAGCTGGTCTTAATACGTGATCGATCGCATGAATAAATCCATTGCCCGCTAAAATATTTCCCTGCACTACCAATGCCTGGCGATTGATATTGAAACTGGACGTACCGCCTGTATTGCTGATGCTGGTGATGAGGAATTGACCAAACATAGTAGCAAGTGGCAATTTTCCATCTTTGAAGGATGCAGTCGTCAATGTGTCTTCCAGTAAATGAAACTTAACAATGTCTTTTGCCTCTGCTTCAGTGATCTGATCAACTGATGTTTTACTAAGCTCGGCGAGATAAGTTGTGACGGCAGTATTTGTGGGAGCAAACATGGTATAAGATCCATAGGCATTGAGAAAACCATCGAAGCCTGATTTCTCTACGATCTTTGCAGCCATTGAGAACTGGTCAGGATGATTTTTCAGGTATTGATAGATATTCACAACACCCGTGGTAGATTGAACAATTTCTACTTTCTTGCAACTATTGCCGATGAAGACAACCGCTGCGATAAGCAGGCAGAAAGCATAGATTGGCAGCATTTTTTTCATACAACAGGTTTATACTTAATTATAAAAAGGATTCTGTATTAATAATTTATCTGTTTGCAATTCGTAAGCATAAATTGGCAGGTAGTGACAGTTCTTATCACGGAACTTGATAATCGCGGATTGTTGTCTGTCTGGCGGAACAGTACTTGCTACCATACCCAGTAAAAGACCCAGGCGTTCGTAATTATTTCTTTTGGCATTACGTAATACATCAAACCATCTTTTTCCTTCATAAGCAAATTCACGTGCTCTTTCTTTCAACACAAAATCACCTACGGCTACTTTATCGTTCGGATCAGGATTATCATCTGTCTGTGTTAATGCATGTGCACGATTGCGGATAGCATAGACGAGACCAAGTGCATCTGCTCCCTGTCCTTTCTGATTGAGCGCTTCTGCTTTCATCAGGAAAATGTCTGCATAGCGATAGATTGGCCAATGTGCAGATGATTGTTCCTGCGGCCGGCTATTAGACGTATTTAATCCAACAAATTTCCAGATCGTATTATCTGTTGATCTTACCGAAACTCCATCACCACGGATGTCTTTATTTTCCGGAACAATAAAATCAACGGCATACATTTCATCCATGACTACTGAACTGGCCTGTAACTGGCGACGGGAAGTGGTCATGATGGTATAAAAAGAATTCAGTTTTTGCTGATCAAACTGAAATTCGAAAATGCTTTCATTAGAATTACCATTGACATATAAGGTAGAGTACCATGCATTCTGACTGGTTCCATCGATCAAACCGAATTTATTCGATTGAATGATCTTATCACAGGCAGCAACGCATTCATCATATTTATCCATCCACAGGTATACGTCGGCCTGCAAGGCATTGATCGTATATTTTGTTATTCTTCCCTTGTCATAATCCCTGTTTCCATAAGTAAGTAACGCGTCAGGTTCTGCTTCTGAAAGATCTTTTATAACCTGTGTGAGTATTTGTTGCTGTGTACTTTTTGCAATCTGTACAATTTCCTGATCGCTGGAGGTAGCCGTTAACTTTAACGGAACATCACCAAAAGTGCGTGCGAGGTAGAAATACATCATCGCGCGAATGGTCTTTACTTCTGCGAGGTATTTATTCAATGCATCCTGGGTAAACGTTGGATCTTTTTGTATTACACCCGGCGCGAAATCAATAACTGTGTTACAATAATTAATAGTCTGGTAAATAGGGCGCCAGTTACAAATGGAATTGGTAGAAAGAATATTTACATTGATCACATCTACCTGTTCATTGGTAGTGCTGGTAGTAGAGGTGACCATGTCAGCTCTTAATTCTCCCCAGAGAAAAAATAATTCAGCTACCGGTTTGGTTCCTCCCAATAAAGAAGAATAGCAGCCAACTACTGCAGCCTGTACCTGTTCTTTTGTTTTCCAGAACTCAGCACCCGTGATTCCATCCTGTGGTTTCAGGTCGAGCCATTTTTTACAGGATACTGTTGCCAGTACAGCGACCAGTAATGTAAAACGTATCATTATTCGTTGTAGCATCTTATAAATATTGTAGGTTAGAAACTAGCTGTTATACCAATAGTGAATGCTTTTGATGGCGGTGTAAAAGAATAATCAGCCGCTACACGGAATGGATCTGATCCACGCATGGATACTTCCGGATCCTGACCGGTATAACCTGTCCACGTAAACAGATTTTCTACCGTGAGATAAGCACTCATATTCTTGATCTTTAATTTTTCTACGAATTTCTTTGGCGCCGTATAGCGAAGTGTGATAGTCCGGAAGCGCAGGAAAGAAGCATCTTCTACATAGCGATCCGATCCAAGAGAATTATAACCTGTACGGTACAATGCGCGTGGTATATCTGTCACATCGCCTTCTTTTCTCCATCTTCTTAATACAGCAGTGCTTTGGTTATCGAAAGAATACATGCTGGTCGTATTGATCTTGGTACCATTGATCACATCATACTTGTACCGATAGTTGAAGAAAGCTGTCAGTTTCCATTGTCCCTTGTAAGTAACCGATGCTCCGAAACCACCAGTGAAAAGGGGATTACCGTTTCCGAGATAAACAATATCCTGGTAATTGATATTTCCATCATGATTGATATCTGCATACATAGCATCTCCCGGCTGGAACGTGTAACCAATACTTGGGTAATTAAATTTCATATATACGATCTGCCCGTTTGGCCCAATGATCGGCGTTCCTTTTGCATCTTTGGCGATAGTAGCGTCCCTGTCTTTATACACACCCATGTATTTGAATCCATAAAAAGAACCGAACGGATTATTTACCTGCATATAGGTCTTGTATTCACCATTCGCATTGATATTTCCTTTTTCGGTTGGATAGAATTCAGATATCTCACGGATGATATTGACATTACGTGCGATGTTGAAGTTGAAATCGACCTGCCAATTTTTGCTACGGTAAGGAACCGTATTTAACCCTAATTCAAATCCCTGGTTATCCATTGTACCAACATTCATATCTACTTTGTCGAAACCACTGAAAGAAGAAATTTGTAACCCAGAGAAGAACATGTCTTTTGTTCTGTTCTTATAAAACTCTACATCGAGTGTCACACGTTTCTTGAACATGCTGACATTGACACCGAGGTTTTGCCCGATGATCGTTTCCCAGCGCAGATCGCGGAGTTCCATATTAGATGGAAAGACTCCTGCCATACCGAGATAGGTCCATGGGTACGTAGTGTATTGGCTGAAATAACTATAATCTCTTTTTGGTGCATTACCACTATGACCATAACTCATACGCAAACTCAGGTC
>JBDTPD010000184.1:0-7709 GCA_039932855.1 Chitinophagaceae bacterium
GTTCCCATATCTTTTCTTCCGGAAAATTATTTACTGCTTCATGTATTTCTTTTTTTGCTTGCAGGAATGCATGAGCGATTGGTTGAAGTAATGCAGGAGCGTCTGCGATGGGACCTTGTAACCAGTATTCAAGTGTTGGTGCTGACATAAATAAAATTACAGCTTTAATTAAATATCGCGATAAGAGACAGGTTGATAATTGACGTAGTTTATTTTCTATAATTATCTATTGCGTATAATAATGTAGCAGAATAATCATTCGACATTAATAGAAATAAAAAACCCCCACTTACGTGAGGGCTCTTCTATATTTCCACAAAATCATTTCAATCCTTCCAAATCCTCGTTCAGACAACCGAAGAGGATTACTTCACTTCTTCATAAGGTACATCCGTTACATTATCAGCTTGTGCAGCACCAGCGGTTTGTTGTCCGCCATCAGCACCTGGTTGTTCTGCTCCCGGTTGTCCTTGTTGTGCATTATAGATATCCTGGCTGGCTGCTGTCCATGCAGTATTCAATTCAGCTGTTGCTGCATCTACGGCTGCAAGGTCCTGTGATTTGTGTGCTTCTTTCAACTTAACAACAGCGGCTTCGATAGCAGCCTTTTTATCAGCCGGAATCTTATCGCCATATTCTTTGATCTGCTTTTCAGTCTGGAAGACCAGGCTATCAGCGCTATTCAGCTTTTCTACTTTTTCTTTTTCTGATTTATCAGTTGCTTCATTTGCTCTTGCTTCTGCCTTCATCTTTTCTACTTCATCCTTGCTCAATCCGCTACCAGCTTCGATATGGATCTTTTGTTCTTTACCAGTTCCTTTATCTTTCGCAGTTACGTGCAGGATACCATTGGCATCGATATCAAATGTTACTTCGATCTGAGGCAGACCGCGCGGAGCCGGTGGAATACCATCGAGGTTGAAGATACCAAGGCTCTTATTGTCCTTCGACATCGAACGTTCACCTTGTAATACGTGTATCTGTACACCAGGTTGGTTATCGCTGGCTGTAGAGAATGTTTCAGATTTCTTGGTAGGGATCGTTGTATTGCTATCGATCAACCTTGTCATCACACCGCCCATAGTTTCGATACCAAGAGACAATGGAGTAACGTCGAGCAACAATACATCTTTTACCTCACCGGTCAATACGGCACCTTGAATAGCGGCACCTACGGCTACTACTTCATCAGGGTTCACACTACGGTTTGGTTTTTTACCAAAGAATTTTTCTACGATCTCCTGTACTTTAGGAATACGGGTAGAACCACCTACGAGGATCACTTCATCAATTTGTGAGGTAGACAAGCCAGCATCTTTCAATGCAGCTTCGCAGGGTTTCAAACAACGGCTGAAAAGATTATCGGCCAGTTGTTCAAATTTTGCACGGCTCAATTTTTTTACCAGGTGCTTAGGCACTCCGTCAACCGCCGTGATATAAGGAAGATTAATTTCTGTTTCGCTGGAAGATGATAATTCAACTTTCGCTTTTTCAGCAGCTTCTTTCAAACGTTGCAATGCCATTGGATCTTTACGCAGATCGATTGCTTCATCTTTTTTGAATTCATCAGCTAACCAGTCCATGACTACTTTATCGAAGTCATCACCACCAAGGTGCGTATCACCATTAGTTGATTTTACTTCAAATACTCCATCACCCAATTCAAGTACGGAGATATCGAATGTACCACCACCAAGATCAAACACAGCGATCTTCTGATCGTGTTTGCCTTTATCAAGACCATAAGCCAATGCCGCGGCTGTTGGTTCATTCACGATCCGGCGCACGGTCAATCCGGCAATTTCACCAGCTTCTTTTGTAGCCTGGCGCTGTGCATCGTTGAAATAAGCCGGAACAGTGATAACTGCTTCCGTTACTTCCTGGCCAAGGTAATCTTCAGCGGTTTTCTTCATTTTCTGAAGCACCATCGCAGAGATTTCCTGTGGCGTATAAAGACGGCCATCTATGTCAATTCGTACGGTATTATTGTCACCTTTTACTACTTTATAACTCCAGTGACTGATTTCTTCTGTCACTTCACCAAACTGGCGGCCCATAAAACGCTTCACCGAAGTGATAGTATTTTGTGGGTTAGTGATAGCCTGGCGCTTGGCCGGGTCACCTACTTTACGTTCGCCATTTTTTAAAAAAGCCACTACTGACGGGGTTGTACGACGGCCCTCATCATTGGCAATTACCACGGGCTCGCTGCCTTCCATAACGGATACGCAACTATTCGTGGTTCCTAAGTCGATTCCGATTATTTTACCCATAGTTTAATTTTCTCCTTTTTGTTGTTTCCTTTTCGGAAACTCTAATCCTTTGTCAATCATTGTGCCGTAAGGGAAAAAGTGAAAAAATGGCAGACTTTACCGGCTTATAGGCTCCGGTTCCTGTCATGCTACCTGCAGGCCTTGGAAAAAAAGTCCCTTTTGTCGCTTCCATGTTGCATTTTATGTGTTGAAATTTTCACACTTTGCCTTTGCAAAATCGCCATCGATACCATGAATGGAGTATTGACACTTAACCAGATGTATAATACCTTGCCGCCTTTCGGAAAATATCCATTGCGCTCGTCAGGAATAAAAACTAATCTTGACCGGGCTTTTTGAAATTTGAGTTTCACGCAAAGACGCTAAGGCTTCGCGAAGTCGCAAAGAGTCTTTGCAACTTTGCGACACTCTTTGCGCCTTTGCGTGAAACCAGCATAATTGATCACCTAATGATACCAACATGTTCATCGTTCGCTTTTTCTATCGATTTTTTGCCGGCATTCTTCCCAACCTGTTTAAGGTAGTCAGGGCCTTTCGTAAAAAAGGTGGTCGCCTTCCCTTCTGGATTGCCGTCATGGATTTCTTATTTGTATTACGCGGTATGGCGCTGTTTCTTCTGCTGAACCTTGCGGGATTGGTATTCTTTTTTTTCCTGAGCCAGGGAACCGATCTGCTGACAGTGATCATGGAGGATAGTAAAGAAAATTATGCAGGTTCCATTCTTTGGTTATTACTCGGGACTTTTTTCTGGAGCGTGGTAGCAGAATTTGGCGCACGTTATTTAATGAACGTGGTAGATAATTCTGGCAAAATATTAACCGATGAACGTGTAGAATGGCGGAAGTTATTGCAGACATTCTTTGCAAAATTTTTTCTGTTCCTTCCTCCGCTTACTGTATTCTTTGGATTACTCAAAGCATCGATGATCAATTATAATTTTTCCTTTGCCGGTTTTTTTCAATCATTGAAAGATGTAGGTATTACCTTACTGATCTTCCTGGTCCTGCTTATTCTTATTTATTATCTCTACCAGGATCCAAAATGGATCAATAAGACTGGAAGATTATTAAAATTTCTACGTCTCGCCAAAGCAAATGAAGCAGACGATGAATTGAAATGGCAGGGAAAATTATACGGCATTTACCGCGATTATATATTCATGTATCCCGAAGCAGCGTTGCCAAAAAATATTTTACCGGCAAAGCAAACATTGGAAGCGACAGAGAAAGAAACGCACGAAGATGAAGCGCTTCTTCATTTTCCCCAATCAGAAGCAATACTGCCGCGTAACAGGGTGCCGGGACAATTTATAGTACGACGATTCGAACGACCAGTAGATGGCGATATGTGGTGCCGATGGATCTATAAAGTACCACTTTCTTTTTTCCCGCGCCTGCACAGACAGGTTGCGATCATTGTATTCACCGGGATCGCGGTTATTCTTACTGTTAGTTTATTACCCGTTCCTGTTTATAAGAATATCGGTTCACCGGGGTTGATCACGTTTGCCTTTGCAGCGTGGTTAGCTGTATATATCGGATTGGTATTTCTCGATCACGCTAATCCATTTAAATTTAATCCGCCCTGGCGCATGCTGATCGTTTGCTGGATGATTGTTTGTTCGATCATTAACAACGATCACCCTATCAGAAAAAATTCAACTGATGCAAAAGCGATTGACTCAAGACCATTGTTACGTGATCATTTTCATCAATGGGCATCCCGTCATCCCGATGATAGCATTATCATTTTTGTTTGTGCCGAAGGTGGTGCTATGCGTACGGGTGCCTTTTCTTCCATGATCCTTTCGCGTATTCAGGATATCGATTCATCATTCAAGAATAGAATTTTTGCATTCTCATCTGTATCGGGCGGATCATTAGGCATTGGTTACTTCAATGCACTCGCTTACTTTCATCCCCACGCTGATCCGTCGGCTGGTCCTTCTTACTATAAGGACCGGACAAAAGATTTTTTCGGTCGTGATCACCTGGCTCCTATTATTGGTAAAATGTTCTATGGTGACCTGTTGAATCTTTTCAGTCCGTGGATGATCCCGGTATTTGACAGGGCAACGGTATTGGAAAAATCATGGGAACAAGGCTACCGGTTGAATGCAGTATATAATGGTAATAATAACGTGTTCGCTTCTGATTATTTCTCCGTGTATCATCCGGCAGATAGTGTGTATTATCCTGCCTGGTTCATCAATACTGAAGAAGTAGAAACAGGTTTGCAGGGATGGGTAACTAATATAAATCCGAAAACACTTCCTCTTAGTAAGGACAGGGATATTCTTAAGAAAGTAAATGGAACTATTCGCTATAGTACCGCGATCAATTTCAGTACGCGCTTCCCGTTGTTTTCTCCGGGGGGTGAACTGGAGTATCAATCGCAGCGATACCACTATGTCGATGGTGGATATATCGAAAACTACGGCGCTCAAACTATGCTTGATGTATTACAGGATCTGAATAAGGATAGTTTATTTCATCGTTATAAACCATATGTGATGCTGATCCAGTTTGGTAATGATAGTCGTATCATTCCTTCCAATGTGAAAGTGGCTAATGAATTTACCGAGATCGTCAATGGTATTTATGATAGTCGTGCCGGTCGTGGAAAAACAGCAAAGTATGATTTGCAAAATTATGTATCGGCTTTGCATGGAAAGTTTGTAGATATACCATTGGATGTACGGGTAGCACAGGTGCCGTTAAATTGGGTGCTCTCTGATACAAGTCTGAACAGGTTGGATCATTATTGCGATAAGCTGATTAAAGAGAATAAGGATATTAAGGATGTGTTGCAGGTGATGAAGTATAAGAGGATACTCCCTGGCCCCTAAAGGGGAGTTTTTAGAACTATTGGTGAGCGCATATTGCATTATTGAAGGAACTTCTGTGTCGTAGTAAATAATTCAAAATATTTTTAGCTTCGAAACTCCCCTTTAGGGGTTGGGGGTAAATCGTCCTTAGGGGTTGGGGATTAAATCTATTTATAGCAAGATCGAAGAAGTTTTTCTCTTCCATATTTTCTATTTTTGAAAGAACAACGTTCTTGTATGGCCAATACCATCTCTCAGAAATTACGAATCAAAGAAGGATCCAGCCTGCTGACCTTTCATGCTCCTGCTGATTTTAAAAAATCATTGATTGGATTGCCGGCAAAGGTTACGATCAGTGATGCTGCAAAGAGTTATGACCAGATCCATTGGTTCATTTTAAATAAAGCACAGCTGGAAAAAGAAATGAACAAAGTATTGAAACTGGTAAAAGACGAGGTTGTTCTCTGGATGTATTATCCTAAAGGGACTTCAAAAATTCAGAGCGATCTCACACGCGATAAAGGTTGGGATAACCTGCTGAAACATGGTGATAAATTAACCTGGATCAGTCTACTTTCTTTTGATGATACCTGGTCGGTGTTTGGTTGCCGGTTAAAGAATGAATCGGATAAAAAGAAAGAAGCCGGGCCAAAAGAAGAACGCGAAGTATTCAAGTATGTAAATCCTGCGACTAAAGAAGTACGTCTCCCGGATGATCTCACTGCTGCATTCAAAAAGAATAAAAAGCAATCGGAGGCATTTGAGGTACTTTCTTTTTCTAATAAAAAAGAATATATCGAATGGGTGGTCACAGCCAAAAGAGAAGAAACAAGAAAAGAACGCGTAGCTGGCACCATTGAAAGATTGGGTAAGGGTTGGAAAAATCCTGCCAATAGGTAATTTAATGTACGATGTTAGATATACGATGTACGACCGTCTCTTTCTGTGTGATCCGTGTTCCAATATTTTTTCTACCTTAGAAGAGTCGTACATCGTCCATCTAACATCGTACATTAAATTATGTTTATTTTAAAAAGAACAACCAGTGACGATCCTGCCTTCAGAGAATTGATCATTAGTCTTGATAAATATCTCCGCAGCCGATACGGGCAATTGCAGGATACTTATGACACACATAACATCATCGATTATATAGGAACCGTAGTAATAGCTTTTGTTGATGACAGGCCTGCAGGTTGTGCTTGTTTCAAAGAACATGATACCCGTACAATTGAGGTTAAAAGAATGTTTGTGGCAGACAACCAGCGAGGCAAAGGAATTGCATCAGGAATGATGGATGAGTTGGAAAAATGGGCCGGTGAACTTGGATATACAACCATGATATTGGAATTGGGGGATAATCAACCGGAAGCGATTAAATTGTATAAAGGAAAAGGATACCAGGTCACGCCAAACTTTCCACCCTATGTAGGAATGGAAAAAAGTATTTGTATGAAAAAGTCATTATCCACTTTAACTGAAACAACTCTTGCCGGTCAGCACTGATATATATCATCGCGTTATTGCCGCTAAATCATTCATGGATGAAAATTTCCAGGAACCGATCAGCCTGGATGAAATATCGGGAAAAGCATACTTATCAAAATTTCATTTTCATCGCTTATTTACAAAAATCTATCGCCACACTCCTCATCAATATCTCACCAGAAAAAGATTGGATAAAGCAAAGGATCTTTTAGCTGAAAACAAACCTGTAACTGAAGTTTGCACAGAAGTCGGATTTGAAAGCATTGGTTCGTTCAGTGTTTTATTCAAAAAAGAAATCGGCTTTGCCCCTCAGTATTATCGCAACATGGCATGGCTAAAGAAACAGCAACAGAAAGAGCAGCCGAGGGTAGCGATACCGCATTGTTTTGTGCAGGCGGTGAGTAAGTAAGAAGCTATTAGCTGTTAGCCATTAGCTCCGGATTTCCTGAGGTTAGATACAGCTTCCTGCTTTGATTATATAACTATTCTGACGATAAGGCACAAACTAAATATAAAAAATGCCGGGCTAATGGCTAAAAGCTAACAGCTTCTCTTAAAACAGCAACATTCGAGAAACAACTTCCTATTTCTTCTATTAGCTTCGCTTCATTAAATCGTTTTATATGATAACAAAACTCTCCCACACTTCTTTATTCGTATCTGACCAGGATAAGGCATATGATTTTTACGTTACCAAACTCGGTTTCAAAGTGCATACTGACGTGACCATGGAAAATGGTTTTCGCTGGCTTACGGTGACAGCACCTGAAGCGCCCGATCATGAGATCGTTTTATTTCCTGCCAGCAGTAACATGAATGGTTTTGACCAGGATGTACGTGATGCGCTGAAGCTGCTATTAGATAAAGGTGTAATGGGCGCAGGTGTATTACAAACCAATGATTGCCGCGCTACCTACGAAGAACTGAAAGCAAAAGGTGTTCACTTTAAATCAGAACCGAAGGAGCAGTTCTATGGTATCGAATGTATCGTGACTGACGGATGTGGGAACTGGTTCAGCATGACTCAGCCTAAAGAAATGAAATAAGAAATAAGAAACAGGGAAATAAGGGGGATTAAGAATTAAGAATTATGAGTTATGAATTATGAATGGCTAACTGAA
>JBDTPD010000185.1:0-7555 GCA_039932855.1 Chitinophagaceae bacterium
GATCTTATGACCATCAAGTTCAGGGATCAGTTCATCAATGGTGTTGGTATATTGGCGGTTCAGTACAAAACCAAAGCTGCCTTCGCCTTTATGCTCACATAAAAAAACCACGGTGCGGAGAAAGTTCGGGTCCTTTAAAAAAGGGTCCGCTATTAGTAATATGCCCATGCCGGGTTCAATCATACTTCAAGTTAAAACATAATTTATTTTAAAAAAAATTGGCTGATTTTGAAGAAGCTATTAGCTATTAGCTTTTAGCTAATAGTTGTTAGGTCTTATAACGGAAATTACCTGATACATCTGAAAATACACCTTAAGTCTAAAAGCTAATAGCTAACAACTTTGTTAAAATCTACCTTATCGTTCTTGTAATTTACTAACTCCTTCTTAGGGGCAGTATTTTTGCAGGATTGGTGCGGGTTATCAAAATCCGTTATCTTTCAGTCAAATAACAGTTCATTCGTGAAAAGAATTTTTACCGTCATTATCATATTGATCAGTATTTCACTGTTCGGTATCATTTTCATTCAGCTTTCATGGTTAAAGAACATGATATTGCTGCGCCAGGAGCAGGTAAAGGAAAAAATAGAACGTGCTGTCAACATTGTTGGTGAAGAACTCGCACAATACAAAGGCAATTATCCTTCAGGCAGCCGGCCCAGTACCCCCGCATTTATGGACGATTTTTCAGTGGAATTTCTTCGCCCTATTACTATCGGCAAACGATTTACGGCAGCGCAACTGGAACAAAAGATCGCCAATGCTTTTCATACTGTTGGACTTGATGATGTGAAATTTGAATTTTTATTACATACCGGCGGCCCGCGTACCGGACTTATCAGTACAGTAGAAAAACAATCAAAGAATTTCACTACAGAATACGAGGATACAGTGCATAATTATTCAAAAGGGTATGCATTGCTTGTACCAACTGGTTCTGCTTTTGAAAATGTGGAGCAGGATGAGACATTGAATGTATTGGTCGTAAACTGGAAAACAGTTGCTATCAACACACTTCGTATACGTATTGCCGTAGCTATTCTATTTACCATTATTATTATTTCTTCCTTCTGGCTGACCATTTATACCGTATTCCGTCAGAAAAAATTAGGCGAGATAAAAAACGATTTCATCAATAATATGACGCACGAGTTTAAAACGCCACTCGCCACCATATCGCTGGCTGTAGATGCAATGAAGAATGAAAAAGTATTACAGGACAGGGAAAAGATCAGTTACTTCAGTTCCATTATTAAGGAAGAGAATATGCGTATGAACAGGCAGGTAGAAACGATCCTGAAAGCATCGCAACTGGAGAAAAAGGAAGTAGATCTGAATCTGAAACCATTGCATGCGCATGAGATCATTAAGGAAGTGATTGACAATTTCGCTTTGCAACTGGAAGAAAAACAAGGACAGGCAGAAATACTGCTTAATGCATCAAATGATCTGATCAATGCAGATGAAGTACATTTTTCCAACCTGATCAATAATCTCGTGGACAATGCAGTGAAGTATGCAAAAGATAATACGCCATTAAGAATAAAAATTACCACTGAATCGAATGAAAAAAAAATTATTATCCGTGTTGATGATAATGGTATTGGTATGAATAAAGAAACAGTAAAACGTGTCTTCGAACGTTTCTATCGCGCACATACCGGCAATATTCATAACGTAAAAGGTTTCGGATTAGGTTTAAGTTATGTAAAGACCATGGTGCAGGCTCACGGCGGTGATATTAATGTTGATAGTACGTTGGGGAAGGGAAGTGCGTTTATTGTGACGTTACCATTGCGGAGAGAAATTGCCTGATTAGATTGTCTGAACGGAGATAAAACAGTTATGAATTATGAGTTATGAATTATGAATGAAGATTCACATTCATAATTCATAACTCTTTAATCGTGCAGACAATTATATCCAGATCAAACATCCATCTCCGTAACTGAGGAATCGAAAATCATTCTTCAACGCATAATCGTATAGCTTTCTCCAGTTTTCTCCAATCAAAGCAGCAATTAACAATAGTAAAGTAGATTGGGGTTGATGAAAATTTGTGATCAACCCTTTTACAATCCTGGGAGTATATCCGGGTGCAATAATGATTTGTGTTTTTGCTACTAACTGATCCGTTTTATTTTCATCAAGATATTTTAATAAAGATTTTAAGGCACTATTGGGTGAAATATTTAATTTATTAAGATCATACGCTTCCCATTGGTCAATAGTAAGGGGTCCGCCTGCCATCCGCCATCCATCATCTGTCATCTTCACACCAAGCCAATAAAGACTTTCAAGCGTCCTCAACGAAGTTGTACCAACAGCTATAATATTCTTACCTGATTGCGCAAGCAGATTTTCAATCGTTACCCTGTTTACCTCAATAAATTCTGCATGCATATCATGCTCAGCCATGGTTTCGCTTTTTACCGGTTTAAAAGTGCCGGCTCCTACGTGTAGTGTAACAAAATCGGTCTGAATATTTTTTTCTTTCAGCGTTTTAAAAATATTGTCAGTAAAATGAAGACCAGCTGTTGGTGCAGCTACTGAACCTTCCTGCTGTGCATAGATTGTTTGATATCGTTCTGCATCGGAAGCTTCTGCACTGCGTTTTATATAGGGAGGTAATGGAATAGCGCCAGCGAAATGTAATATTTCAGCAAAACTATAAGCGGAAGGTGTCCAGGAAAATTCAATTATGAATGATCCTGTTTCTTTTTGTATATAATAAGCGTTCAGTATTATTTCTTCCTTGTCTTTATTGATTTTTTTAGTAAGTATCAATCCATGTTTCCATTTAGAAGCGCCACCAACCAAACATCTCCATTGTGTCTTTTCCTGTTGAAGCATGGCCGTGCTGATATCAGAAGACGTAGCTGGTTCTAAACAAAATATTTCAATCACGCCACCACTTTCTTTTTGAAAAAGTAAACGAGCCGCTATTACTTTAGTATTATTAAAAATCAATAATGAATCAGATGGTATATGTGTAGCAAGATGACGATAGATATCTTCTGTCAACGTATCATTCTTATAGATAAGTAGTTTAGATGAATCTCTTTCTGCTAATGGATAATTGGCGATCCTGTTTTCAGGAAGAGTATAAGTAAAGTTTTTTATAGAAAGATCCTTCGGGTGCATCAGTGAATTGAATTAGCAATTAGCAATAGGCAATAGGCAATAGGCAATAAGCAAAGTGAGCGCAAATATCTGTGTTTTCAATATAATGAAGAATTTGTCTATTGCTTATTGCCAATTGCCTATTTTCTCTTCATCAACGGTACTACTAACTTCAACCCACTCCATTGATCACTTACTGCGCAGACTTTTACATCAACCAAATCATTCTTCAATGCATAATTGCGAATAGTATCTTCTGTAATGTCAGTAAGAATGCCTGAAGCTTTTTTATGCCATGATACCCAAATGGTGATGGATGTATTTTTTTTACAAAATGGAGTTATCTTTTTCATTTCACTTTCAAACTCTTTTGTTGACTTGACAAACAGGTGAATAAAGTCAGGGGTTTCATTTTTCTTATACAATTGATCACTGATATCTGCTTCAAGCCAGGTATAATATTCTTCAGGGACATTGATCAGTGCCAGTTTCATCTCTGGTTTTATGCCTAACTTTTTTAAGAGGGGTGTGCCCGAGTAACCTGCTGCCATAGCAATAATTTATTTTCAAGATGCCATTTTTTTAGGAAAAACCTGCTGTAGTTTTGTGCTTTCCACAGCTTATCCACCGCTATTCACACCCAATCCACCGCAGTTTTGGGCTTCCACCAACTGCGATGTCTGAAAGTCTTTCCAGCAAAGCCTTTCAGACTCATTCACTTATGTGGAAAAAATAAAAACTCAAAAATTTGGAAGGGAAGTGGTAAAAAGTGTTATTTTGTGTCAATTAATACAAAATTGACTCAAATCCTTGATATTGATAGACTTTCTCGGAGAATTCGAGGCCACATTAGATGTAAAGGGCCGCTTTCTACTACCGGCAGGCTTCAAAAAGCAGCTTCCGGAAGAAGAAGGACTCCACTTTGTTATCAACAGGGGTTTTGAAAAATGTTTGTGTCTGTACCCCGTGAAAAACTGGGACCCGTTATATGCGAAAATCAGGGCGCTCAACGATTTTGACCCGAAGACGAGAGAGTTCAGGCGCTATTTTTTGAATGGCGCAACAAAGGTGGAACCGGATACAGCGGGTCGGTTATTGATACCGCCAAATCTGAGAGAGCACGCAAATCTTGAAAAAGATATCGTGCTGGCAGCAGCGGGAGATAAAATAGAAATCTGGGATAGTAATAAGTACAAACAGCTCTTTGAATCATTCTCACCGGAAGCATATAGCAACCTGGCGAAGGACGTGATGGGCGGCGAAGGAATAAATAATGAGAAATGAGAAATCAGAAATGAGAAAGTGCGAACCGGTCGCAAGCTGGCAATTGTATTACTCATTCTTAATTCATAACTCATAATTCAATGTTCCTTATTTTTTCATGACCACCTCATATCACATACCTGTTCTTCTCCGGGAATCGATTGACGGACTGACTATTCAGCCCGATGGTGTCTATGTGGATTGCACTTTTGGCGGCGGCGGACATTCCAGGGCGATCCTGGAAAAATTAGGTCCAAACGGAAAACTGGTCGCCTTTGACCAGGATGAAGATGCAAGAAAGAATTTGCCAAAAGATGAACGGGTCATTTTTGTCCCGCACAACTTTCGTCACCTGCAACGTTTCCTTCGACTGCATACAATTAATTATGTAGATGGAGTGCTTGCAGATCTTGGCGTCAGTAGTCACCAATTCGATGAAGGGCAACGAGGTTTCTCTACGCGGTTCGACGCAGATATGGATATGCGTATGGATCAGCGGCAGGGCCTTACTGCTTTTGATGTTGTCTACACTTACACAGAGCAACAACTCCATAAACTATTCGAACAGTATGGGGAAGTAACCAATGCAAAAACATTGGCGCGCACGATTGTGCAGGTACGACAAACTGCTTCATTAAAAACAACCGATGCTTTCAAAAATGCGCTCCGGGGAATGGTAAAAGGAAATCCCAATAAATATTTCGCCCAGGTTTTCCAGGCTTTGCGCATTGAAGTGAATGATGAACTAGGTGCATTGAAAGAAATGCTGCAGCAACTCCCAAAACTGCTGAAACCCGGTGGCCGGGCGGCTATCATCACTTTTCATTCCTTAGAGGACAGATTGGTAAAGAATTTTTTTCGCCGCGGTTCATTCGATGAGCCGGAAGAAAACCCCTTTGTCAATACCGACACAGTGAACGAATGGAAGAATGTAACAAAGAAACCAGTGACAGCTTCGGAAGAAGAAATGAAACAGAATCCAAGGGCACGAAGCGCCAAATTGAGAGTAACGGAGAAGTTGATGATGGTATAACAATAGAAAACGGTTGCCTGACATACGCTTATATGATCATTGTTTGAAGATCATCAATATCCTATCCCTTGAACAAACCACTGGGGCCAACGACCCCAGTGGTACCCTATGACCAACTAACGTTTTGTGATTTGAACCATCACTTACGTTGCTATAATGAAAAACCCCACGGATAAAAAACCGTAGGATAAAAAATTGGTAACATGAACGAACAACAACCCACCACTGAACAGGATGTAAAACAAAAGCCGGTCGTAACCGGATGGAAAAAATGGCTGAACTATCAATCTGTTGTAAAACAAATTCCTTTTTTCCTGTTTCTGACACTGCTCGCGATCATTTATATCTATAATGGTCATTATGCAGACAAGATGACAAGAAACATCAATCGTACCACCAGGGAAGTAAAGGAACTGCAACATGAATACAAAACGGTGAAGAGTGAAGTGATGTTCAGAAGTAAACAAAGCGAACTCGTAAAAGCAGTAGAACCATTGGGATTAAAAGAATTGACCGCATCACCAACGGTGATTACGCAGACAGGAGGCAATTAGTGAGTGGTGGAATGGTGAAAGGTAAGTAGTGATTGCTCACAGGAAGAGATTAAACAACTAGTAACAACATAAGAACATTGGAAGTACGTCGTGACATATTATGGCGGGTGTATGTCTGTTTTCTTGGCATGGTGGTGCTGAGTTTACTGATACTGGGCAAAGCCTTTTACATCCAGCGTTTCCAGGGTAAATACTGGCGCAGCATGAATGACAGCATGCACCAGCGTATCATGGAAATGGATGCCGACCGTGGCACTATTTACAGCGAAGACGGACAAATGCTGAGTACATCTCTTCCCCAGTTTGATATTTATATGGATTTCCTTGCCGATGGCTTACGTGATAAGGAAGGCAAGGCTTTCAAAGAAAATGTTGACTCTTTCTCATTTGCCCTTTCAAATTTCTTTAAGGACAAAACAACTGCTCAATATAAGAAGGACCTGGCAGACGGATATAAGAAGAAGAACCGTTATTACTTATTAAAAAAGAAATTGTCTTTCGAAGAATATAAAACATTCAGACAGTTTCCACTTGTTAAACTCGGTCGTAACAAGAGCGGTATCATCGTCGAAGAAAGCAGCAAGCGTTTATCTCCATTCGGTTTGCTCGCCAACAGAACAATCGGTCTTTCCCGTGAACATATCGCCAGCAATGGTAACGTGAAGAAGATGAATGTAGGTTTGGAAAAAACCTATGACAGCGTATTGACCGGACAAAAAGGTCAGCGGCTTGTTCGCTTTGTAGCCGGTGGTGCCATACCGGTAGAAGGTTACCAGGTAGAACCTGAAAATGGTAAAGATGTTTATACCACGCTTGATGTAAATATCCAGGACATCACAGAGACAGCCTTGCTGAAAATGATGGACACAAGCGATGCACAATACGGAACCTGTATTGTGATGGAAACGAAAACAGGAAAGATCAAAGCGATAGCTAATCTCGGTCGTCGTCCGGATGGCGAATATTGGGAAGATGATAATTACGCATTGCGTGTAACTGAACCGGGATCTACTATCAAGCTTGTTACCTTATTAGCGGTGTTAGAAAAAGGATCTTCTAAATTAAATGACCTGGTAGAAGTGGGAAGCGCTGGTCATATGGTCGTTGGTCCACGTAATATTAATGATGCAGAACGAGCGCCCAAACCGGTATTGACTGTTAAAGAATGTTTCGAACATAGTTCTAATGTGGGTATGGGTAAGCTTGCTTACAAAGCATTTGCCAATAATCCTGAAGAATTCCGAGAGTATCTCCATAAATATCATATGGATGTTCGCTCTGCGATTGATCTGTCAAATGTTCCATCGCCACAATTGGCTCCATTAGGTAAGAAGAATGGCGGCGTGATGAATATGATCACCATGAGTTTTGGATATGCATTGCAGGTGAGCCCGCTGAATACACTGACATTATATAATGCCATTGCAAATAATGGAGTGATGATGAAACCTTACCTGGTAAATAGTATCCGCCAGGATGGAGCAGCGATCCGTGAATTCAGTCCGGTAGTATTGGATAATAATTTTTGCAGACCCGATGTCATCAAAGCCGCACAACAAAGTATGGAAGCGGTGATCACAGA
>JBDTPD010000186.1:0-7514 GCA_039932855.1 Chitinophagaceae bacterium
ACTGGGTGTTATGAATAAAGAAAAAGGAATAACCTCAGGTGTTCACACTCCTACTTTTAATATTGATGAATCTGCTATTGAAAAAGGTATAGGCATGATGGCCTGGCTGGGAAGCAGTGTTGAATTTTAAGAATACCAATGCAACGATCCTCGCATAAAGGTAGTCAACTTCCAAAATGAATCTATGAAGCGTGTGTGCCTGGTTACATTATCTATAGTATTGATTGCTTTTATTAGTTGCGAAAAATCCGACAACAATACAAGTCGTTATCCTTATGTATTCCTGGATCAATGTGTTACCCCATCATTTGAAAGTGATAATATCAGGTTATGTATGAATGAGGTATTATCCGATTCACGTTGTCCCGCCAATGCCAATTGTATCTGGCAGGGAGCAGCTAGTGCAAAGTTTACTTTTACAAAAAATGGTAGTCCGCATCCAATTGTTTTATCAACTCTCAGCTTGGCGCCGGGTTTTACAAAAGATACCACGATAGATGGTTACAAGATTGAATTCATTAACCTGCTGCCTTATCCCGACTTCTCACATACTCCTGGTTCCGATGAAATAAAAGCAGAGGTAAAGATTACTAAACTGTAAGAATCTCTCTGATCCTTCTATTTCTTTTGGATTATGTATAGTTTCTAGCCCAAACACTCGAATATCGCCGAAGGCGATCCGTGCATCCATGGCTAAAATTTCTTTCAATCTTTATAGAACACGTTATCAAATAAGCCCTGATTACTCATAGATCATGCATTAAACACCATCGGTATTTTATTTTGTACATTGCACACCATTTTGGCGGGGTTATAACCGTTAAATTGTATCCATGTACAATTAAATAAAATATGAAAAACGAACTGCGAAGACAACAAGCACTGGAGTATCACGCGAAAGGAAGACCCGGAAAGATTGAAGTGATCCCTACCAAAGATGCCAAAACACAACGTGACCTTTCACTTGCCTATTCACCCGGCGTTGCTGAACCCTGCAAAGAAATAGCTGCTAATAAAGAAGATGTTTATAAATATACCGCCAAAGGAAACCTCGTCGCGGTTATCAGTAACGGAACAGCAGTATTAGGATTAGGCGATATAGGACCCGAAGCCGGTAAACCAGTAATGGAAGGCAAAGGAGTATTATTCAAAATATTTGCCGACATCGATGTATTTGATATTGAAATTGCAGAAAAAGATCCGGTAAAGTTTGTACAGATCGTCAAGGCGCTTGAACCAACTTTCGGAGGCATCAACCTCGAAGATATCAAGGCCCCAGAATGCTTTTATATTGAAACGGAATTAAAAAAACTATTAAACATTCCGGTCATGCATGATGACCAGCATGGAACTGCTATCATCAGTGCAGCTGCCTTGCTGAATGCATTAGAAATACAAAAGAAGAAAATCGATAAAGCTAAGTTTGTAGTAAATGGTGCCGGTGCTGCAGCTGTTGCTTGTATGAAATTATACATCGGACTTGGCGCTAAGAAAGAAAATTTCTTAGTATACGATAGTAAAGGACTTATTACTACCACCCGTACCGATCTCGATGATATGAAAAAAGAATTCATATCAGATAGCAAAGCCACTACACTTGATGAAGGCATGAAAGACGCCGACGTATTTATCGGTCTCAGCAAAGGGAATGTGATCTCTATTGATATGGTTAAATCAATGGCAAAAAATCCGATCGTATTTGCCATGGCCAACCCTGATCCTGAGATCAGTTGGGAAGATGCTACCAGCGCACGCAAGGATATTATCATGGCAACAGGCCGGAGTGATTATCCTAACCAGGTCAATAATGTACTCGGTTTCCCCTTCATCTTCCGTGGCGCATTGGATGTAAGAGCCACACAGATCAATGAAGCGATGAAACTGGCTGCTGTAAAAGCATTAGCTGACCTGGCCAGAACACCAGTACCTGATATGGTGAATCTTGCGTACAATGAAAAAACAATTTCGTTCGGACCTAACTATATTATTCCAAAACCGCTTGATCCACGTTTGTTGTCAACGGTATCACCAGCTGTTGCCAGAGCTGCTATGGAAAGTGGCGTAGCCCAACATCCTATTACTAATTGGGAAGCATACATTGGTGATCTGGAGAAAAGACTTGGTCTCGATAACCAGGTAATGCGCGCTATCGGTAGCAAAGCACGCCGTGATCCGAAAAGAATTGTTTTTGCAGAAGCAGATAATGTAAAAATTCTTAAAGCAGCACAGATCGTATTCGATGATGGTATCGGCTACCCGATCCTCCTCGGTGATGAAACAAAGATCAGGAACATTGCTGCCGTTAATGGTCTTGATGTAGAGAGCTTCCCCATCTTCGATCCTCGTAGTGATGCTACTGAAGAAAAAAGAAATGCCTACGCCGAAGTCTTCTTTAAAAAAAGAAGCCGCAAAGGTTTTAATGCGTATGAAGCAAAGAAAGTAATGCGTGACCGCAACTACTTTGGTTGTATGATGGTGGAAATGGGAGATGCAGATGGAATGATCTCTGGTCTTACCAAAAATTATCCCGATACTATCCGACCTGCGTTACATACCATCGGTACAGAAGAAGGTGTAAATAAAATAGCCGGTATGTATCTCGCTCTGACCAAAAGAGGACCATTGTTCCTTGCAGATACCACGGTCAATTTCAATCCAACGGCGGAAGAATTAGCAGAGATCACATTGCTGGTAGCAAAAGAAGTAAGAAATTTTAATATCATTCCAAGAATTGCGATGCTGAGCTATTCCAATTTCGGAAGCAGCAATTCACCGGAAGCACGTTTAGTAGCTGAAGCAAGAAAAATAGTGAAAGGAAAAATGCCATCACTCATCGTCGATGGTGAGATACAAGCCAACATGGCTTTTAATAATGATTTACTGAAAGAAAATTATCCTTTCTCTGAATTGGTTGACAAAGATGTAAACACGCTTGTTTTTCCAAACCTTGCTTCAGGAAATATCACGTATAATATTCTGAAAGAATTAAGCGGCATGGATGTGATCGGACCAGTATTACTGGGCTTAAAAAAACCGGTACACGTACTTCAATTAGGAAGTTCTGTCAGAAGTATCGTCAACATGGCGCTCATCACGGTAGTAGATGCACAGATCAAATGCAAGAACAATATGTCTACTGAAGAACTGGTAAAAAAATCACCATGGTGGAAGAGATTTAAAAAAAACAATAAGGACATGTAATACCAATTATGGGTTATGAATTATGAATCTGGCGTGCTGTTACAAAGCCTGGACATAATTCATAACTCATAATTCATAATTACTTTCTTTCGTCGTATTTTACATTCCTAATCATTTTCATGACATTTATCAGAGATTTAGGCCGTTACCTGCTGATGCTGAAAGGCATGTTTTCCAAGCCGGAAAACGGTAAAATGTACTGGAAAGAATTCATGCACCAATGTTCCGATATTGGTATCGGTTCCTTCGGCATCGTTGTCATCATATCTGTCTTTATCGGCGCCGTGTCTACCTTACAAACCGCTTACCAGCTTATCACACCATTAATTCCTTTATCAACGATCGCTGTTATCGTTCGTGATACAGTTATTCTTGAATTTGCCCCTACCCTCACCTGTATTGTACTGGCCGGTGTAGTTGGTAGCAAGATCGCGAGTGAATTAGGAAACATGCGTGTCAGTGAGCAGATCGACGCACTCGAGATCATGGGCATTAATACCAAGTCATATCTCGTGATGCCAAAGATTATTGCCGGCCTGATCGTTATTCCGATGCTCGTTGCTATTGCTATGGCCCTTGGTATCTGGGGCGGACGTTTAGCCGCGACAACAGCAGGTATTTTATCAGGCGAAACATTCGACAAAGGCCTGCACGAAGGCTTTATACCTTATAATGTTTTCTTTGCGTTAGCAAAATCATATACGTTCGCCTTTATCATTTGCAGCATACCCGCATTCTTTGGTTATTATGTTGAAGGTGGCTCACTGGAGATCGGCCGTGCAAGTACTAAAGCAGTTGTAGTCAGTTGCGTAATGATTTTGTTCGCCGATTATATTTTATCAGCCTTATTGCTCTAATGTAAAATTGATAATTCATTACTGATTCATGATTGAAGTAAAAGATATAAGAAAAGCGTTTGGCGAAAAAGTCGTTATTGACGGCGTTAGTTCTACCATGAAGTCAGGACAATGCAATCTGATCATAGGTTCCAGTGGTAGCGGTAAGACAGTATTGATGAAATGCATGGTTGGTTTATTTACGCCTGATAGTGGCGAAATCTTATACGGCGGTAAGAGCTTTGGCGACATGAATACCGAAGAACAAAAAGATATCCGCAAAGAAATAGGTATGCTGTTCCAGGGTTCTGCTTTGTTCGATAGTCAAACGGTTGAACAAAATGTAATGTTCCCACTGGACATGTTTACCAAAGACCACTACACGCAGAAATTAAAAAGGGTAAATGAAGTATTAGAACGTGTAAAACTGGTAGATGCCAATAAAAAATTCCCGTCCGAGTTAAGTGGTGGTATGAAAAAACGGGTAGCATTAGCCAGGGCGATCGTTCTCAATCCCAAATATCTTTTCTGTGATGAGCCCAACTCCGGGCTCGATCCGCTCACTTCACTTGTTATTGACAAACTGATCCAGGAGATCACGCTGGAATACCAGATCACTACCGTCATTAATACGCATGACATGAATAGTGTGATGGAAATCGGGGATTATATTCTATACATGTACCAGGGCCATAAAGAGTGGGAAGGAAATAATAAAGAAATCATCTTCAGTAAAAATCAGCGCCTCAACGAATTCATCTTTGCCTCCGAGTTCCTCAAAGACGCCAAAGAAATGCGTATGCTCGAAGAAAGCGGGAAGATGCCGGGGCATGTGCATTCTAAAAAGCCGGATCAGTAGGCAGTTGGCAGCCGGCAGTCATTGTCCGAAACCAGAAGAATACTTACAGGCATAGTGCATTGACTGCAGACTGCGAACTGCCAACTGAATACTGCGAACAATCCCTTACTTTTGCCAAACTTTTTATACCTGATAAAGTATCATTCATGAGTATTCTTGTTAATAAAAATTCCAAAGTATTAGTACAGGGCTTTACCGGCACTGAAGGCACTTTCCACGCAACCCAAATGATCGAATATGGCACTACCCTCGTAGGTGGGGTAACGCCGGGTAAGGGCGGTAGCAAGCACCTTGACAAACCCGTTTTCAATACCGTAGCTGAGTGTGTGAAAACAACCGGCGCCGATGTCAGTATCATCTTTGTACCACCGGCGTTTGCCGCCGATGCAATCATGGAAGCAGCTGAAGCCGGGATCCGCCTTGTAGTTTGTATCACAGAAGGCATTCCGGTTCAGGATATGGTGAAAGTGAAAAATTATTTACTGGGAAAAGATACACGACTGATCGGGCCTAACTGCCCGGGTGTTATCACCGCCGGTGAATGTAAAGTGGGTATCATGCCCGGGTTTGTATTCAAAAGCGGACGGATCGGTATCGTATCCAAATCAGGAACGCTGACCTACGAAGCTGCCGACCAGGTTGCCAAAGCTGGTCTCGGTATCTCTACCGCAGTAGGCATTGGTGGTGACCCGATCATAGGCACTACTACCAAAGAAGCTGTTGAATTATTCATGAATGATCCAAATACTGACGCTATCGTAATGATTGGTGAGATCGGTGGTGGCATGGAAGCAGAAGCCGCCAATTGGATCAAATCGAACGGTAATAAAAAACCCGTTGTTGGGTTCATCGCTGGTCAGACAGCGCCTCCCGGAAGAAGAATGGGTCACGCAGGAGCTATTGTTGGCGGAGAAGATGATACCGCTTCCGCTAAAATGAAGATCATGACCGAATGTGGCATCCATGTCGTAAGCAGCCCGGCGGATATTGGCAAGAAGATGGCAGAAGTTATAAAGAAATAAATGTAAAATGCAGAATATAAAATCTAAAATGTAAAAGTTGGCAGTCTTAATGCTGTACGTCCTTTTACATTTTAGATTCTGCGGTTTTAGATTTTACATTCCTAGAATAATATAAGAAAGAAGCCTCTCCGATATCGGAGAGGCTTCTTTCTTAACCCTAAAATATATAGCTCTATCTCGAAGTACGGAGAAAACGGGCGAGTTCTTGTTTGCTGCTATTAAAACTAAGTGCATCACTGACACATGAATAGTTTTCCTTGTCAACAGTGCTTCTATAGGCTGATTTGGCAAGTTCCAGTTTGTTACTATCAAAACTGAACAATCCCATCATTTCCTTTACCTGTGCAGCTGTTAAACTGTTAGCGGATACGATCTGTGTAGCAGATTTCAGCTTATTACTTTCCAACCATTCTTTATTGATTGATTGTAATACATCCTGGAATTCTCTGCTATCCATACCGGCAGTATAACCATAGTGATTATCCCATTGACCATTCTGACCATAATCACCACCTCTGACACCATTGTCATATGCATAATCGTTATCGCTATTTCCTGACACAGTACGGACAATGGATACAGATGTCTGTCCAAGTCTATCAATTGAGATCATTGTATTGGCACGTTGTTTTACTTTGACCGTGCTATTGAATACCAACTCATATTTTTTACCAAGAATAGAAAACAGCCCGGTATTCTTTTGCTGATAGATTTTGACCTGGTGTACACCTACATCAAGACCCTCGATCCTGATTGAATTATCATTGGGTTCAAAACGACGACCGTCAACAACTACTTTTAATGCCGCACGCTCTGCAGACTTAATAGTCATGATACTGGTAGGTTTTGCCGCAGCAAAAACCGAGATAGTGAGAATTAAAGAAGCAAGGAGTGTAGAAATTTTTTTCATGTTATTTAGTTTTAAAGTTTGTAATAACGGCCAACTGGTACTTACCGGCAAAAGAACCTTGTGGGCCAAACCAATTTTTAATACCGGTGATTGTTTGTTCGATCATTTCTTTTATACTTTTCATTAGCTGCTATTTGCTTTATAGTTTCAAAGCATATGCCATCATGCCAAAATTCAACGAAGGAAAAGTTAAAGGGAAAATTTGCATATAAAATCACCGCTTTAAAACAAGCTGAAATGCAATACTGCAAAGGGTTTCAGGCGAATGTTATTTAACGTTAATAGCAATGTTTTTACTCGTTTTTCATCGCTGGTAATTCATTTGAAAAAACAGTGTGCTGTTAAGAAAAAAGAAAGTTTTTTCCGTCATTAAACCTTTCAATTTTACAACCATCTATGCGCTTTTTTTCTTAGACAAATTCACTTGTTAAAACCACCTGGGTTCTTTTAACAATATCCCGTTCTATCAAGGCATTTATTTTTATGAAATAGCGATAAAACCAGCATCTTATCCCTGCACAAGTTTATTTACCTTGTGTCCCATTTAATACCATATAATATGAAAAGAGGAAGGATCGTTTTATTTTTTGCCGCTTTGCTATCGCTTATCGCTTTACAGGTACCTGCACAGGTAACTGTCAAAAATTATGACCAGCAATGGAAAAATGTAGAAGCGCTGTCAAAAA
>JBDTPD010000187.1:0-7505 GCA_039932855.1 Chitinophagaceae bacterium
GTACAAACAGAACAATTTCTGTGTATCCCGGATCCAGCAGCAGGACATTGACCAGATCTTTCCCGGTTGCCCCGGTTGCTCCTATGATTAGCGCTTTCATATTGCAGGGTTGTTATTTTAATAATTAAAACAAAGTATTTGAAGTTACCTAACAATCCCCTCTTATGCTGGGCCGCCCAATAAAATATCCATGGGAACCAAAGGATTTGCCGGTGCATTTGGAAATTTGAGCGAAAAATGAAGGTTTGTGATCAAGAGCTGTAGTACAGCTTTTATAATAGTAAATCGGAGGTTCATTTAAGTGTGTCGTGACAATGAATAGAAGGCATGAGCAATGTTATCTTTTGTACTGATTGTTATCAGTTGATGACCTAAGTATCTGGGCTACATTGCTGGTTATTAAAACCAGGTTAGTATGAAAGCGTTAGTATATCATGGCCCCGGGCAAAAAAGCTGGGAAGAAAAGCCGAATCCTGTCATTCTGGAACCTATGGATGCCATTGTTAAAATATTAAAGACCACCATATGCGGAACAGATCTGCATATTCTTAAAGGCGATGTGCCGGAAGTGACTGATGGACGGATACTTGGCCATGAGGGTGTGGGTATTATCGAACAGGTAGGCGTCGCGGTGACCAACTTTAAACCCGGAGACCATGTACTCATCTCCTGTATTACGTCCTGTGGAAAATGTGAATATTGCAGAAAGGGAATGTATTCTCATTGCGAAAAAGGCGGATGGATATTAGGGCATCTGATTGACGGCACCCAGGCGGAATATGTACGTATTCCATATGCCGATACCAGCCTTTATCATATTCCTGCAGATGCCGATGAAGAAGCGCTGGTGATGCTGAGCGATATTCTTCCTACCGGTTTTGAATGCGGCGTACTGAATGGTCAGGTCAAACCAGGCGATACGGTAGCTATCGTTGGTTCAGGACCTATCGGCCTGGCAGCGCTGCTTACCGCGCAATTTTATTCTCCTTCATTGATTATTATGATAGACCCCGATGACAACCGATTGCAGGTGGCCAAAAAATTCGGAGCAACTCATCTTATTAACAATAAAAAGCAAAATGTCATTGATATAGTAAAGAAACTAACAGATGGTAAAGGCGCCGATACCGTAATGGAAGCAGTAGGCATCCCCGAAACATTTGAATTATGCCAGATGCTTGTTGCCCCCGGAGGAAGAATCGCTAATATAGGGGTGCATGGTAAACCTGCAAGCCTTCACCTGGAAGCATTATGGGGGCATAATATCACTATCACCACAAGACTCGTGGATACAGTATCCACACCGATGCTGCTAAAAACTGTACAGTCCGGAAAATTAAATTCAAAGCAACTTATTACGCACCGGTTCAGGTTATTTGAGATTATCCATGCCTATGACACCTTTGCTCATGCAGACCGGGAAAAAGCGCTGAAGGTAATACTTACCAATAATTAAAATGTCAGTACAGAGGTATGGTAAATGGGTTCCGGACTGGAAGAAAATGCCAGTAAATCGCATCAGGCCAATGCTGATCTATAGAATGCAGCAACTGTTCAAATGCGGGGAGATTATCATGAATACCGGAGAATGAAGCAATTCCTATAAAATATTATATTCCTTTCCTTAAACTTTCTGCATAGGTATTTGGCAAGCGACTGTCCTCTACTGCCTTTGCCGCCTTTTCAATATCATAATCAAAGCGGATAAATTCAACCTGGATATTCTCTTTATTGGTTGTTGAACTATTTTCGTTAAGTGTGAGCATAACATATCCACCTCTGTTATCCCCATCTTTTGGTTTGCCTACTGAACCAATATTAATGGCATGTCGAAAATGACCGGTTCCATCCGCATCTGTATTCAATATTCGATGATATGGTTTATGGGTATGCCCAAAACACATGATATCAGCATCGGCATCCTGCATAATACGTAGCATACTTTTTTCTTCCCGGTCTTCAAATAAATACTCGTTGATCCGGCGTGGACTGCCGTGTACCAGCAGTAAATTAAGTTTATGTTGATTGAGCTGAAATTCCAATTTGATATGTGCGGGCAGCGTTCTCAAATATTTCCTCTCTTTTTCTTTAACGACCTTGTTAGTAAAAGAAATGGAAATCGCGCCATTGGCTTTTTCATCATCTGTTTTATAGGCGCAACCGCAATCGTCGCTGCTCCTGCCAATGCCAAAATCATAATTACCGGCAATAGTTGGAATACTCCTTTTGCGTATTTCGGTAATGACTTCATTTGGCCAGATATTGTATCCGACCAGATCTCCCAGACAATAAATCGCGTCCGGTTGTCGGCTATCGACATCTGTAAAGAATGCTTCCAGGGCAGGAAGATTAGCATGAATATCTGAAAACAAGGCAATTTTCATAAATGATCATTAAGCAATTTGAGTAATGGTGATACAAAAAAAAGGCCAATAGCCATAGCGATAGCTAGTTCAAAATTATTTCCTACAGTGTGGATACCTCATCAGGATGAGTTCCACGCCTAGCAGAATATTTGTTGTGCCGCTGGAATTGGTATTGATCAGCGCTGTAACATCTGGTAAGAAATAACCAGGACCTATCCTTATAGTCATAGCTAAAAATATTCATAGCGTCAGGTAATGATTCAGGAAACTTAATTGTTTTCGGCCGGTGGCAGGGTTGCAGTTGTTTGCGATCATGTGTTATATATTCTTTTGCTAAATCGTAATTATTTAACTGCAGCAACCTGGCATGCAGCAGGCCTGATCTGTTATGGGTTTCTGCGCAAATACCGTAATACTGTAAATGCCGGTTGAGCTGTTTTGGAATTCAGCGATTTGTTCGGGAGATAAGTAATTGGATAGAATATCTACCGGAATGGTAATGACCTTTTCTTTTTGTAAGGTGATATTTTCAAAACCATTCTGTGCAATCAGTTCCAGGTACGCTTGTTTTTGAATGGCTCCTGACACGCAGCCCGCATACATTTCAGCGGCTTCCTGCAAATGAACGGGCAATTCGCCTTCCAGCACAATATCAGCAATGCTAAAATGACCGCCGGGTTTAAGTACCCGGTAAATCTCTTTAATGACACCGTCTTTATTAGGAACCAGGTTCAGTACGCAATTGCTGATCACCACGTCCGCGATGCCAGACGTTACCGGCATTTTCTCTATATCTCCCTGGCGAAACTCTACATTGTGAAATGACAGTTGTTCCGCATTTGCTCTTGCTTTATCTATCATGGCCGGCGTAAAATCAATACCGATCACTTTTCCTGTTTCACCGGTTTCGGTTCTGGCAATAAAAGCATCGTTGCCTGCGCCACTTCCTAAATCAATGACTGTATCGCCTTTTTTGATTTTAGCAAATTGGGTAGGAAGTCCACAGCCTAATCCCAAATCCGCATCAGCGGCGTAGCCTTCCAGCTGCGTATAATCATCACTCATAATATTATAGACCTCGGTGGAACATCCACCTGCGCCACAACAAGAGGCTTGATTGTCTGCTTTATCCTGCAAGGCAATTTCGCTGTATTTCTGCTTCACCATTTCTTTAAGCTGATCTTGTGTTTGCATATGTATAAGTTTGTATTTAATTATTGCAATATTGCGATTGATATAGACAAAAAAAGTTAACAGCAGTTTCCGGCAATGCTCACCTCTTTAAAAAAGCTATTAAATAAATCTTTGTATTGTTTCCAGACTTTTGGATTGATGCAATAACAAACGCTTGCTCCTTCAATGGCGCCCTGAATAATTCCCGCGCTCTTCAATTCTTTCAGGTGTTGAGAAGTAGTGGCTTGCGCCAGTCCCAATTCATCTACGAGGTCCCCGCAAATACAGGCATTCTTTTTCACCAGGTATTGCAGAATAGCAATACGGGCAGGATGAGCAATGGCCTTTGCCATGTTAGCCATGTCATTTTGCTGCTTGGTAAATAAAGTCGATTTCGTCGCACCCATATCGCAATATTACGATGTATTGGCTTGCCGACAAAATATATTACAGAATAATATTTCTCATGCGTTTAATTCTACTTTTTATACTTTCTTTGGCCGGTTCGTAATTCAGTTAAAACGGTATTCCGACTAAGAACTCTATGGAAAAAAATGATCTTCTGCAGCGATATTTTTTTAAAGAGCAATATTTTTCAAAAGCCTGAGCCATTTTATATTGTTCGATGGCAGGAATTTATAAGTCTTTGTAACTTTTTGCCAATTGACGGAAGCGTTTTGTACTTCAGCAATGACAGCAGATTAACTTTTAAATTACTCTAATTTGTGGCAGGCGGTATTTAAGCGACACGACTGATCCTTGCTCATCTCATTATATTTTAGGTTACATTTCCATACTAATTCACTATTATGCGTATTACTTACCTGTTTCTCTTTTTGTTTATTACTGATAGCGTTGCAGCGCAAAAAATTGATTCCTTATTTTTGGAGGCAGCCATTTCCAAATTGCAAAATTCAAAGCAATACACATTGAAAATGGCTAACCTCATGCCGGAAGAAAAATATAGTTTTAAACCCACGCCTGATGAAATGAATTTTGGCGAACAGCTATTGCATATCTCGGAAAATTTGAGGTGGTTAACCTCCTCCTATATTTTAAATAGTGAAAGTCCGGAACCAAAGTCAAAGGTGGGAGCTCAGAAAAAAGTGGCAATTATAGAGGTATTAAAGAAAACGTATGATTTTGCCATCGATGCATTAAGCTCATTTGAATTATCACATCTGGCAGATACAGTTTCTTTTTTTGCTGGCCCAAAAACTAAACTCCAGATGATTAATCTTATCAGCGATCACCAAACCCATCATAGAGGGCAGATGATCGTGTATTTAAGATTGAATGGCATCAGACCGCCGGAATATGTAGGGTGGTAATAGAACTGTAGTCTTCTAAAATTGCTTATTAAAGGCTGGATTTATTCTCGATTGATCATAACCTTATAATAGGGATCTTCTAAAATGTTGATGTCTATAATGGCTTCGGCATTTTTCAGCAATAGTTTACAATCCTCGCTGAGATGCCGCAAATGAAGTGTTTTACCGACGTTTTTATAACGCTCTGTTAATTTATTCAGCGCCTCTATACCGCTCATATCAGCGACACGACTATCTTTAAAATCAATGATGACTTGAGAAGGGTCGTTTTGTACGTCAAACTTTTCATTAAAAGCGGCGATAGAGCCGAAAAACAGCGGGCCATAAATTTCGTAATGTTTGATTCCCCGTTCATCAATATATTTTTTGGCGCGTATGCGTTTAGCGCTTTCCCAGGCAAAGACTAACGCCGAGATAATTACACCGATCAATACAGCCAGCGCCAGGTTGTGCAACAGAACGGTCACGGCCGCAACCAGTATGCCCACCAGAATATCATGATTCGGCATCTTACCGATCATGCGGATACTGGCCCATTCGAACGTTCCAACGGCCACCATGATCATCACGCCGGTTAACGCTGCCATGGGTATTTTTTCAATCAGCGAAGAACCGAACATAATAAAGACCAGTAACATTACCGCGGCAATGATAGCAGACAACCGTGCCCTGGCGCCCGAAGAGATATTGATAAGACTTTGTCCGATCATCGCACAGCCGCCCATTCCTGAAAATAATCCGGTAATGATATTTGCCGCACCCTGCGCCATTGCTTCCTTATTACTTCGGCCGCGTGTTTCTGTAATTTCATCGATCAGGTTGAGCGTAAGCAGGCTTTCAATCAGGCCTACTCCAGCCACTATTGCGGCATAAGGAAAAATGATGAAAAGCGTGTGCCAGGTCAATGCCACTGCGGGAATATGGAAAGGCGGAAAGCCTCCTTTGATAGAAGCAATATCTCCAACAGTGCGGGTATCTATACCAAAACCGATTACAACGGCAGATATTACCAGGATGGCCGCCAGCGAAGGCGGAAAAGCTTTTGTCAGTTTCGGCAGACCCCAGATGATCAACATCGTTAGAAAGACCAGTCCTAACATCGTATATAACGGAGCGCTGGTGAGCCACTGCAAATTACCTGCTGTATCGGCGGTTTGAAATTGAACGAGCTGTGACATAAAAATCACGATGGCCAGACCATTGACAAAGCCAAACATGACCGGCTGCGGCACCAGCCGGATCAATTTTCCTAATCTCAATAGCCCTGCTAATACCTGAATAATACCGGCCAGAACTACTGCTGCAAAGATGTATTCAACACCATGCGATTTGGCCAGCGCCACAATTACGACAGCCACTGCTCCGGTCGCTCCTGATATCATTCCTGGTCGGCCACCGAAAACAGAGGTGATAAGGCCCATGGAAAAAGCTGCATAAAGTCCGGTCAGCGGCGATAGGCCCGCAATCAATGCAAAGGCGACTGCTTCGGGAACAAGCGCCAGGGCAACTGTAAGCCCGGATAAAACTTCGGTTTTGTAATTAACTCTTTGCCTGAAATCAAATAAATTAAAAATAGCCTTCATGTAATAATATGGGTAATGATAAAAAAAGGCAATGTATGAAAATGATCATAACCCGTTTCGTGACGAAATAAGAGGAACAGTTTGATAACTATTCGTCATGATGGAGTAACTGCTGAAGATGTACCTACACTATTCATTTCTTGGTCGAAAGTAATACAATCATTTGTTGTTACCAAAGGTTGTGGCTGTACTTTAACGGGACCACTTAAAAATTTTGAACAAAGCTGTTTATTCCTTATGCCATACTGACCGTTATTTTTGAATACCCTGTTATGGGAACTTTCATTTAATATACATGGAAACGACTCTTTAAATTTTCGTAAATTTGCGTTAAGAATAAAACTGAATGTTTCGACATAAAGGCAAAAGCAGAACTTATATTCATAATCTCCGATTAGCATCAATACTTTCTTTTGTTGCAGGCGTTGTAAATATTACTGGCGTCTTGTCGGTAAAAGTTCTGACAACAAATGTTACAGGACATTTTGCCTATTTCACGGAAGAACTGTCGGTTAAACATTATTCAATCGCTGTCGTCTATTTGTTTTTTATTTTGTCTTTTTTAATTGGATCATTTGTGTCAAACCTATTGATAGAAACTGTTTCAAGGATAAAGCCTCAAATTTCTTATGCTTTTCCCATAGCCATTGAAATAATTATTTTAAGCCTGGTGGGCCTATTTGGAAGCCGGTCAGCTTTGACAAATATCAATGGGCAAATAATTGCTTGTGCATTATTATTTTCTATGGGTCTGCAAAACTCTTTGGTTACAAAAGTGTCGCAGTCAGTGGTTAGAACTACACATTTAACAGGCCTGTTTACGGATTTGGGAATTGAACTTTCGCAACTGTTTTTTTATCGGAAGAATTATGAATTTCAACAACTGTCAAGAAGTATCTATTTGAAATTGGCAATTATTACCTGTTTCTTTTTTGGTTGTCTTGTTGGCGGATTCGTATTCAGAGACTTTGAATTAAAAACGCTTTCATTGGCATCCGTCTTTTTAATTATTGCTTTATTTTGTAATTTTGTTGCTCTAAAACATATCAATC
>JBDTPD010000188.1:0-7403 GCA_039932855.1 Chitinophagaceae bacterium
CGAGTATATCGTGACCGAGTATTGAATCACCGATCTCAAAAAAGTATTTATCATCCAGTTTATGAACAGAAAAAAGTCCTCTGTCTGTAATTGCTTTTGCAGTAATTACATCTTTGTAAGCTTTAGGTCCGGTAGAAGCTCCGCCACGTGGGCCGGGGCCGTTACCTGCACTTTTTGTAGTGTCTGTTACCCCGCCTGTACGGGGTTGTGCAGCAGCAGCAATCGAAAAAAATAAAGCTACAGCCGCCAGCAGCGTGTGATTGAAGAATTGGCGCATATGTATTTTTATGGTAAAAAATTTGTGACTCAATATAGTAAAAGGAACGAATCGATTATTTCTTTCTGTGTTTTTTTGGACAAACGGCAGAAAATTAATGAGTCTATCATTAGACGGAGAAAAAACAAAAACCCGGCGTTTGATGCCGGGTTTTACTATTATCAAGTGAAGTTACCGGGTCAAGCCCGGGATACTATTTTTTCTTGCCTTTAGGTGCAAACATAGCAAGCATTCTTCTTCCTTCCATCTTCGGCATGCTTTCAAGTATGCCTACTTCCGCGAGACGTTCAGCAAATTTCAGCAAGAGTAACTGACCTCTTTCCTGGAATTGAATAGCACGTCCTTTGAATTGTACGTATGCTTTTACCTTGTTGCCATCTTTGAGAAAACCCTCCGCATGTTTTGCTTTGAAATCAAAATCATGATCATCTGTATTCGGAGTAAAACGAATTTCCTTCACCTCAGAGGCTTTGGATTTCGCTTTCATCTCTTTTTCTTTCTTCTTCTTATCGTAGAGGAATTTATTATAGTCAATGATCTTACAAACCGGTGGGTCTACTGTTGGAGAAATTTCCACGAGATCTAATCCCTGTTCCTGCGCCATACGCAATGCATCCTGCGTATTGTACACGCCTACTTCTACGTTATCTCCTACCAGTCTTACCTGGGGAACACGGATAAAATTATTAATACGGTGTTCTGCTTCTTTGCGGGGCGCGAATCTTCCTTTATAACCCCCTTTATTAAATCCGCCAGATCCTCCGCCTGGTCTGAAACCGCCACCAGCTCCGGGTGGTCTGTTAAATCCGCCTTTTTGTGGTACTGCCATATAAAATTTGCTTTCTTTCCCTGCATGAAAGCGATGTGATGTTTATTTTTAAAATCCTCAACAGGGATTGAGGCTTTAAAACAATTTAAAATCGTGCCGTATTATTTGTTGAACATTGATTATTGAATATTTATAAATCAAATAAACAATATCAATAATCAATTCTCAATTTTCAAGTTATTCTGACCTGCGCTCTTTGATCTCTGCTACTGTTTCACTGATGAACTCATCTACACTTTTTACACCCAGATCACCTTTTCCTTGTCTTCTTACTGCTACCTTATTTTCATTCATCTCTTTCTCTCCTACTACCAGCATATAAGGGACTCTCGCCAATTCTGTGTCCCTGATCTTTTTTCCGATCTTTTCATTCCGGTCATCAATACTACTACGAATATCTGCTTTTTTCAGTTTATCTGACACAGTTTTAGCGTAATCGAGAAATTTATCGCTAATGGGTAGAATTTTCACCTGTTCCGGCGACAACCACAGCGGCAATTTACCTGCATAATGTTCGAGCAGGAACCCGATGAACCGCTCGTGTGTGCCCAATGGTGCCCGGTGAATGATCAGCGGGGTAGCCGACTGGTTGTCCTGGGTGGTATAGTGCAATTTGAAACTACGACCCTGGGAAAAATCCACCTGGTTTGTTGCCAGCGTAAACTCACGTCCGATCACACTCCATATCTGTACATCGATCTTTGGACCATAAAAGGCTGCCTCGTCCTGCACTTCCACGAAAGGAATATTTGAATTGATCAACACCTGTCTTACCATTTGTTCTGTTTCCTGCCACAGTTCCGGCTCGTTCACATACTTCTTGCCCAGCTTATCGGGAGAATGAAGAGAAAGCCTCATCACATATTTGTCAACCCCGAATATCTTGAAATATTTCAGGTACATCTCGTTCACTGCTCTGAACTCTGCTTCAAATTGCTCTTTGCTACAGTAGATATGTGCATCATTCATATGCAGACATCTTACACGCATCAATCCAAACAACTCACCACTTTGCTCATACCTGTACACTGTTCCATACTCTGCGATACGATAAGGCAGGTCGCGATAACTTTTTGGTTCTGCCGCAAATATCTTATGGTGATGCGGGCAGTTCATCGACTTCAGATAATATTTTTCTCCATCCATTTCCATTGGAGGATACATACTATCTGCATAATAAGGTAAGTGACCGCTGGTGATATACATACTCTCTTTCGCAATATGCGGCGTCACTACTCTTTTATATCCACCATCCTGCTCGGTTTCCTTTGCCAGTTTCTCCAACTCTTCAATCATGATAGTTCCATTCGGCAACCACAAGATCAGACCAGGACCTACATCATCATCCAGTGTATAAATGCCGAGCTCTTTTCCAAGTTTCCGGTGATCCCTTTTCTTGGCTTCTTCCAGCATCTGCAGGTATTCATCCAGTTCTTTTTGTGAAGGGAACGTAACACCATACACACGTGTCAGCATTTTATTCTTTTCATCACCTTTCCAGTATGCACCAGCGATACTGGTCAGTTTGATAGCTTTGATAAGACCTGTACTGGGAATATGTGGTCCGCGACACAGATCAGTAAAATTTCCCTGTGTATAAAATGTGATACCACCGTCATTGAGATTACTCAGCAGGTCAAGTTTATACTCATCACCTTTATTGGCGAAATACTGTATCGCTTCCGGTTTTGAGATATCCTTACGGACATAGTAATTATTTTGCTTCGCCAGTTCGTTCATCTTTTTTTCCAGCGCCAGCAGATCTTCTTCGGTCAATTTCTTATCCCCGAGATCCATATCATAATAGAATCCGCTTCCATTATCGACAGCGGGCCCTACCCAAAATTTAGTTCCGGGAAACATTGATTCAATGGCTTCCGCCATCAGGTGCGCAGATGAGTGCCAGAAGGTTTTCTTACCATCCTGGTCATTCCATGTTAATAATTTCAACGTCGCATCTTCGGTGATTGGCCGGGTAGCGTCCCAGACCTGTTCATTTACACTCGCCGCCAGCATTTTTCTTGCCAGCCCTTCCGAAATTGATTTAGCTACCTCCAATGCAGTCACACCACTTTCAAATTGCTTGACCGCACCATCAGGAAAAGTAATATTGATCATCTTTGAGTCCTTTGTCTTTTAAAGAATTGCAAATTTAACGAAAGCCAGCCTAAAATACGAAGTACGATCCTCCATACTTGAAAAACCCTCCGTACAAGGTTTCCCGTACTTCGTATTTCTAACTTCGTACTTCATTTCAACCGGTCATCAGCCCTCTCTTTAAAATTAACAAACTATTGATCCTAAAAGATCGACTAAACACACAGATTCATTAGTTTTGATATCCATGAAATATTTACGGCATAAGAAATTGTGGTTGTCTTTATTTGTTGCATGTGCCTTTTCCTTTCCATCTTTCTCTCAATCTGTAACAGGCATATGGCGCGGCTACTTTGTATCCGATGGCGGCGAAAGTTACACGCTTGAATTCCAGGTTAAACAAAACAGCACCTCTTCTGTTTCCGGCGTTTCCTATTCTTATCTCGACATTCGTTTTTATGGCAAGGCTACTATGACCGGCAACTTTATCAAGACAGGTAATAATTTTCGCATCCGCGAAATAAAAACAGTTGAAGTAAAGAATATCGGACTGGGCGGCACCTGTATCATGAATTATAATCTCGAATATACCAGGTCAGGTAAAGAAGAATTTCTGGAAGGAACGTATTTAGGAAAACCTGAAACAAAAGACGGACAGAATTCAGGTGAGTGGGGCGCTTGTGGTGGTGGTAAAGTTTTTTTAAGAAAAGTACCGACCTCAAATTTTTATGTAGAACCATTTTTGCGCAAGAATGATGTGGCGAAAACTCCAAGGATCAATCCCCCGGTTGCTAATACCAATCCTACTACCACAAAGCCAAGACAAGTTACTCCACCACCCGTGGTTAAAAAACCTGTTGTAAAAACAAATACTCCCGTTAACAAACCGAATAATAACCAGGCAACAGTAAAAAAGGACCCGGTTATTATTGTTCCAAGAAGAATGGATTCAGCACTTGTCAGGACACCGGAGATAAAAAAACAGATCCCGGTTAAAATGCCGGTCATCATTCCTGATGTATTAAAGAATCGTCAGAATGAATTGGCAAAATCACTTGTGTTGAATGATCCTGATGTCACCATCAAGATCTATGATAACGGGGAAATAGATGATGACAGCATTTCTGTTTATCTCGATAAAAAACTTGTCCTATCAAATAAACGACTAACCGCAAACGCACTGATCGTAAAACTTAAAATGGATGAAGACAATCCTGAACATGAACTGGTGATGGTTGCAGAGAACCTGGGTCGTATTCCTCCTAATACATCTTTAATGATCGTAGAAGCCGGTGATCAGCGTTTTGATGTACGTATTACATCTACAGAACAGAAGAATGCGGTAGTGAGATTCAGGTATCAACCAAACTAGATTAGAGAGAAGCTATTAGTGGTTAGCTGTTAACTATTAGTTCTGATGTAGGTATTCTCTATCTTTTCCTGTGACTTTTCAAAAATTAAAAGCTGTTTAAAGTATCAGAGAGACGAACTAACGGCTAAAAACTAATAGCTAACAGCTTTCCTTCTTACCGTTTCTGTAATTTTTAAACCAGCTTCACTATTTTCTTATATTTTCATTCTTAATGCGGCGATTAACTATTTTATTTTCTTTACTGCTATGCGTTGCCGGTGGTTCAGCTCAGGTGATAAACGGCTTCTGGAAAGGCCGGCTTGTAATGGAGCCTGGTGGTTGCTTCCCTGTATACAATATCGAGTTCCAGTTACAGATCTCCGGTACTAAGGTCACCGGAAGCTCTTATCACTATTCTGATACGACCAATTATGTAAAAGAAGAGTTTGTTGGTGTATACGATACCATCACCAAAACATTGAATATGGAAGAACAGAAAGTATCCATCTTTCATATTCCACCGGATTGCATTCCCTGTATCAAAAAATATTCATTAGAATATCATACCGATAATAAAGAGGAACAATTGCGTGGTTCCTGGTCGGGCAAAACAATGGATAATAAAACCACTTGTCCTCCCGGTACCATTGTGATGACACGTATTCAAACGCCTGCTTTCAAACCGGTACTGCCTACTGCATTGATAGAACGGAAAAATGAATTGGTAAAAGAAATTTATGTCGATACCGGCACCATCAAGATCGATTTCTATGATAACGGACAAATAGATGGCGATACGATCTCTGTTTATGTAAATAATATTCCTGAACTGACGAAGAAAATGCTCTCAACAAAACCACTGACCGTTTATATAAGGATCGATTTAAAAAAGCCTCAGCAGGAAGTGATCATGGTTGGCGATAACCTGGGTTCGATTCCTCCCAATACTGCGCTGATGATCGTAAATGCGAATGATAAACGATATCAGTTGTATCTATCGCAGGATGAGAAGAAGAATTCGCTGGTGAGATTCATTTATCAGAAACCCCAGTAGCAAATAAGAAATAAGGAATTAGTAATAAGAAATGAGAAAGTCGCAGGCTGAATGCTGCGACTTTCTCATTTCTTATTACTAATTCCTTATTTCTTATTCTTAAAACCCACGTCCGCCAGCAGTTCGTGGCTTCGGCAATTCTTTTCTCGGTAATTTTTCATCCCTCATTGCTGCATCATATACAAAAGAGGCAACGATCACAGCGATCTGTTGCAGATCAGCAGCGATCAGGTGATCGTATGAATCCATATTGGTATGGTGCGTTCTTGTATTGTACTCGATCGGATCCTGGATAAATTGAAAACCAGGCAGACCTACTGCATCAAATGACTGGTGATCTGTACCACCGGTATTTGAAATCGTAATTGTTTTAGCGCCCATATCATTGAATGGTGCGAGCCATTGAGTGAAAATATCTTTCACCTTATCATTCCCCTGCAAATAAATACCCCTGATCTTTCCGGTACCATTATCAATATTGAAGTAGGAAGAAAATTTAGCATGTTCCGGTTTTAGTTCCATCGTAGCCGGATCAGCGAAGTGATTTTTTACATACCCACGTGAACCGAGTAACCCCTGCTCTTCTCCTGACCACAATGCAATGCGAATAGTACGGCGTGGCTTAACACCAAGAGAAGTTAAGATGCGGACCGCTTCCATCATTACTGAACAACCAGCTGCATTATCAGTAGCACCCATGGCACTCTGCCAGCTATCAAGGTGACCGCCGAGCATTACCACTTCATCTTTTAATGCCGGATCAGTACCGGGTATTTCAGCCACCACATTATATCCCTGTACGTCTTTTGTATTGAAAGCAGTTTGTACATCCACATCGAGTGATACAGGATAATCAGCATCTGCCAGGCGGCAGAGCATCATATAATCTTCCATCGATAACATGATATCTAAAAAATTCTCCGGTGATTTTACATCGTATGCCCCACCACCCTGTACAAACATAGTTCCATCATGTCCGCGTGGACTCATGCTAACAATAGCAATCGCGCCTTCTTTCGTTGCCATATCTCTTACATAATTCAATCCGACAATTTGAGGTTGTGGATTAGCATTGCGTCTTGCAGCAGCTTGCTCCCTGAATCTTCTTTGTGCCGCGGTATCACCTTCTGCAGGGCGCTGACGTGGTTGTTGCATCGATGCATTAGCCATTGTATTCAACTCATCATCGGTATAGCGTTTTGCATCTGCCTCAAAAGTTTGTTTCATTGTATCAGTGCGATACATCACGATCACACTTCCTTTCATGCGGCTACGATAAGTTTCGAGTTCAGCAGAGTCTTTCGCTTTTATCAATAATACATTTGCATGCTTAAGTCCCTTTGTTCCTTTCGTCCATGTTTTTGGAAAAGCGATGAGTGGTTTGTAATACGGTGCGGTCATCGCTACATAACTTTTTTGTAGTTCCCAACCTTTACCGAATTCTCCCCATGGTTCGAGATTTGCATTTGCGAGACCCCATTTGGTCATTTCATCTTTTGCCCAGTTCGATGCTTTTTTTAATCCCGGTGATCCGCTAAGACGCGGGCCGTTTGCATCGGTCAGGTGAAAAGCAATGTCCATTACTTTGGAATTGGCGGTGCCTTCAGTTTTGATCTTATTGATCATATCCATGTCCAGTTTTTCCTGGGCGGATACAGCAAGGACGCTGAAGAATAAAAATAGTGCAGTGATAAATTTTCTCATGACTGTTGATTTGTGTGATAATGGGAAGTTACGGGAATATTCGATTCAGCTTAACAGCAGAAAGTGGCAAAGAAAATCAAAATTAAAAAGT
>JBDTPD010000189.1:0-7396 GCA_039932855.1 Chitinophagaceae bacterium
GGCCAGAGTCGGGCGAGATCGATATCCTGGAATATGTTGGCGAAAAAGATTGGGCAAGTGCAGCAGTGCATGGACCGGGTTATAGTGGTGAAACTCCTTTTGTCAACAGGCAATATTTTCCCAATGGAAAAGATGTAACCAACTGGCATATTTATGCGGTTGACTGGACACCCGATAGCCTTGTCTTCAAATACGATGATATGCCGATGTTCCGCGTTACACGTCCGATGGCTGAGCACTATGGTAAGTGGGCATTCGACAATCCCAAGTTTGTCATCCTGAATTTTGCATTAGGCGGCGCTTACCCGGTTAAAGTAAACGGAGTGACAGAACCCTATAATGGTCTTCCTGCTTCTACTGTTGATCTGATAAAAAGCAATCAAAGTAAAATGCTGGTGGATTGGGTAAGAATAACAAAGAATTGATAGCAACAACCAGGATCATATCATTTTTAAAATATACCAGATGAACATAAAATTCTTTGCAACCATACTGGCTTCTGTTATTGTCAGCAGCAGCTATGCACAAACAGGAACCAGTGTTGCGCAGGCAGGTGCTATTAAAGTAGAACTTAAACAAACTACGAATGGATATCAGTTACTCCGTGGAGGACAGGTATATTTCGTCAAAGGAGCGGGAGGGAGTAGTTATCCTGATCGGATTGCTGCTTATGGTGGTAACTCTATCCGTACATGGGGAAGTTATGGTGCGCAAAAAACACTCGACTCAGCACAGAAATATGGACTCACTGTATTAATGGGACTGGATGTGGCAAGAGAACGTCATGGCTTCGATTATGATGATAGCGTAGCTGTAAAGAAACAATTGGAAAAATTAAGACTCGAGGTATTAAAATATAAAAATAGTCCTGTGGTGTTAGCCTGGGGTATCGGTAATGAATTGAATTTGCAATATAAAAATCCTAAGGTATGGGATGCTGTCAATGAAATATCGAAGATGATCCATAAAGAAGATTCTAATCATCCGACAATGACTGTACTGGCTGGAATCAATAAGGACCTGGTCGACTATATTAAAACACGTTGTCCGGATCTTGACATGTTAGCCATTAATACTTATGCAGGATTGTCAACATTACCAGCCTCTGTTCGCACTTGCGGTTGGGATGGCGCTTATCTCGTGACAGAATGGGGGCCCACCGGCCATTGGGAAGGACTACAAACAGAATGGAAATCGCCCATTGAAGAAACAAGCAGTGAAAAAGCAGCTGTGTATCGCACGCGCTATGAATATTCAGTAGAAAGGGATCGTGATAAATGTTTGGGTTCATATGTTTTTCTATGGGGACAAAAGCAGGAGCGTACTCCAACGTGGTATGGAATTTTTACAGACAAAGGCGAAGAATCGGAAGTAGTAGATGTAATGCAATACCTGTGGTCGGGTAACTGGCCAAAGAACCAGGCACCGCATATTTATTCTTTGCAGATCGATCATAAGAAAATACTCGATAATGTTTATTTAAAACCCGGCACTGATTACAGCGCGCTGGCAATGGCTACTGATCCTGATCGTGATGTGCTGACTTATCGTTGGGAATTATTACCAGAACCAACACAGGTGGGTAATGGTGGTGATTTTGAATCAAAGCCGGTTGCGATTCCTGGATTGATCAAAGCCAATGGTACAGGAAATGTTTCTTTTAAAACACCCACTACCGAAGGCGCTTATCGGTTATTTGTGTATGTAACGGATGGCAACAATAATGTAGCGACAGCTAACTTCCCGTTTTACGTAAAAAAATAATCATTTGGATTGCTCGTGCTCCGTAGGAGCCAATGTAAAAAATATGAACCTTACTATAAACAGGCCGCTCCTACGGAGCGAATGCAGCTTCCCGTTTTACGTAAAGAAGTAGTGGTCTGAATAAATACAAGACACGGATGACATGGATATGATGGATCATCACGGATTTTTTTTAATAAAATCTGTGTAAATCTTTTTCATCCGTGTCATCCGTGTTCTATTTTCTAACTATTTGAGGAGGGGGGAGATGGATTAATAAAAAAGCCGCTGCTGTTCGCAACGGCCTTTGAATTTTTTTTTACTGGACGGTAAAAAGAAAAAATAGAAGCTGACTGATATTGGATTTTGGTTTTTTCTGGATTTTTGGACTGAGTTCTTCGGTACGATATTGGATGGATTGATAATCTGTATCAATCAACTTCTGATGCAAACATATCGACTACGGTATTACCCACCTAGAGTAAATGTACCCTGTTTTTTTGCGTCATTTACTAGTAATGCCGGTAAGAAGATAAGACGGGAAGTAATATTAAAAAAGGGTTGTTATCGTTCCCTCTTCCCGGCAAAAAAGAATTAATACACTAATAATATAAATATGGGAAAGTTAATAGCGACAATCAATATGACAGCAGATGGTTTTTGTCATCATGAGGATGCCATCGCCGATGAAGATCTGCTGGAGTATTATAATGATCTTGTCAGGCAAACGGATATTGTACTTTTCGGAAAAACTACTTTCAAAATGTTTGAAGAATATTGGCCGGCTGTTGCCAAAAATGCCAGCGGCTCCAACCAGGAAGTAGAATTTGCCAAACTGATCGACCAGGTAAAGAAAATTGTTTTCACTACTACGTTGCAGGAAGTGCATTGGAAAAATTCCAGCATCATCAGCGAGAATATTCCGGAAGAAGTGGGTAAGCTAAAAGAAAGTAACCAGGATATGTTCCTGATCGGTAGCCCCGGCCTGATCTCTTCTTTTTTAAACATGGGTTTGATCGATGAATTCAGGATTTGTGTGCAGCCGTTGCTGGCGGGTAATAACAGGCATTTATTTGAAATGAAAAATTTACAAACCAGGACAAAGCTTCAATTGGTAGGAACGAAGCATTTTGATTCCGGTGTGCTTGCCCTGCATTACAATTGCAATCCTGATGAGAGTGAAGATTGATGTTCATAAAAGAAAATAAAAAAACGGAGCACCTGTTGCCAGGGCTCCGTTTTACTTTTAGGTTATTAGTTCCTTAGAACCTTCTTTGGTCGTGTTGATCATTATGATCATTGCGGTCATTATTACGGCCACCTTTATCGTTCCAATCTTTATGGTCATTTCTGTCATCGTAACGTGTAGAGGCTCTTTGTTCCTGTACATTAACGCTACCAAAACGGTCAACGGAAATGTTTACATCATTACGGGTTAACTGGAAGGTAGAACTTGATACCAGTTTCTTTTGTTTGCTGAAGAAGCCGTTATTCTTTAATGCATATACCTTAATAGTATGTCGGCCGTTATACATATTAGATACATTCATAGTAGTACCGATAGCGCTGGCATAACTTCTTCCATCAATTACCACCTCATACTTTTTAGTAGTAGTCAGTGTTACGGAAGGTTTGCGATCTGCGGCAAACATTGAGAGTGTCAATAAACTGGCAATAGCGAGAGTAAAAATCTTTTTCATAACTTTTGTTTTTAATTGTTAGAGATGCTATACAATGTTCAAAGCAAATGCCATGATGCCAAAACCGCCATAAGGAAACGTTAAGCCCTATGTTATTTAAGGTTAATGAATACAAGTGAATGTGAATGCCTTTTAATCATTTTCAACTATGTTAAACCAGCTCATTTATATGTTGCACTTTGATCAAAGTTACCGGGGCTTCGTGCCTGATGTATCATGTGTGCTGCTATCCTGCATAGCACCAGCACCGGCAGGGGCATTTGTATTGATACTATCAGAAGATCTGCCAGCAGGTAAGGTTACAGAATTGCTGGTGTCAGTACCGGAAGATTTTGAATCGGATGAATTATTACAGGCACCAAAGATTGCGCAGATAATAATGAGCAAAATTCTTTTCATAACAATACCTTTTAAAAGATGAATAAAAAAGTTGTAGGAAAAGTGCAGCAAATATGTTGCCCAATCAGCATTTACATTTAACCAGGTGGTAGCGTGAACCAGAAAGTACTACCCTTCCCCACTTCACTATACACCCCAATGCTACCACCATGTTTTTTGATGATTTCTGAACTGATATACAGTCCAAGGCCAAGTCCTGAATATTGATCACTATTATTTCCACGGAAATAACGATCAAAAAGATGGGGGATTTTTTCAGCCTCTATACCCGGGCCGTAATCGGTGAGTGAAACTTTTACCATATTACCCCGCTTATCTACACTCACTCTGATATTTTTGGAGGAAGGCGCGTATTTAATAGCATTGTTGGCAAAGTTGATGAGCACCTGGTCAATTTTATCGGGGTCAGCATATACGCTGAGATCAGGCCCTTCAGTAGTGATCTTATAATTGCCTTCATCACGTATATGCTGAAAACAATCAGCGAATAATTCAGATAGTAGAAAAGTCTTTTTATTCAGGTGCAACTGTCCATCTTTTATTTTTGTTGCATCCAGTAAATCACTCACAAGAATACTCACCCGATTCAAACTTTTATTCGCCTGGTCGATCAATCTTGGTAATAAATCGGAAGAAGGATTATTCTTTAATTGATCAAGCAACTGCAAGGCTGCTTTTAAACTGGTGATAGGGGTACGCAGTTCATGACTGGCGACACTGAGGAATTCGTCTTTTTGCTGAATAGCAATACGACGGTTGGTTACATCCATGAATGTACTGACACCTCCAACGATCTTTCCTTTATTATTACGTATCGGTGCTGCGTTCACGGAGATATACATCCGTTCATTATTTGCGGGCTGTATTGCGATCTCATGATCATATAAAGGTACACCGGTACTCATGGTGCTCGTCATCGGGTGTTCATTTACCGGTAAGGAACTTCCGTCGATCCTCAGATGTTTCCAATCAGAGCTATAATTGCTTTGTCCTTCTGTCGCGATTTTTTTTAATCCCAGTAATTGTTGCGCCATGGGATTAGCATAAGTGATCATACCATTTGTATCCACGATGGTAATTCCTTCTGCCATTGTTTCCAATATGCGTGTGAGTCTTTCCTGGTTGCTTCGAAGATCTTCTTCTACTTTTGTTTTTTCCCCAATACTATTTTCCAGTGCCTGTGTTCTGTCCTTTACAGTGTTTTCAAGATTTGCATTGAGATCATGCGCTACGCGTTGAGCGAGTTCGAGTTCCTGGTTCTTTAATTGTAAAACCTGTTGACTTTGCTTCAGACTGGTAAGATCAGTAAGGATCACACTCATGGATAATCCTTCATCGAGGTCAAGCATTTTTAAAGAAATAAGAACAGGTATTTCAAAATCGTGATCGTTTACCAGTATGATCTCAGCTTTCAGATCTTCTTTCCATGCTGAAGAGATCAGGTCGCGGCAATGATCACGATATTTAGGTGCGATAAATTGAAAAAAAGATTGGCCAATTACTTTTTCCAATGGAAGGTATACCATCGATGCAAACTGTGAATTTGAATATTGAATACTTCCTTCTTTATTTAGGGTAACGGCACCCTCAGTCATTTGCTCAATAAAAATTCGGTATGTGTGATCGGTGCCTTTCAGGGTGTACAGGTAAGGACCGTTATCACCTTTCATCACAAGCGTATCTACTTTGCCCGATCTGATGGCATCAATGATATCTGTCGCCTCTTCGAGCTGACGCTGCGTCTCTTCCAGTTGCGAACGCAGATATCCTATCTCTTTGCCGGTTTCATTATATGGTTGAGGGCTCTTCAACAATGATCATAATTTATTAGTTTATAATCCAAGTCCTTTTAGCACACGCATAGTATCTGACATATCACCAACAAGCCTTCTTTTAGGTAAAGGTGATTTCTTGATCAGCATCGGAACAGCGGTTACATTTTCACTTTGTACCAGCTCCGGCTGCTGATGTATATCTACAATTTCAAGTTCGTACTGACCTTTCAATCTTTCTTCCAGTAATTGCTGAAGATTATTTATAGCACGTACCGATAAGGAAGAAGCGCCCGTTACAAACAGGCGAAGCTGAAAAAACATTTTTTCTTCTTTCCATTCTGTCATCTTGCTTTCAGCTTTTTTCATGATGATCGTTATTACTTAGTACGGATATCAAGACCTACCAATACTTTTTCTTTGTTAGATAAATCACCAATAATTTTTCTGACAGGTTCAGGCACTTTTTTTACCAGCGTAGGAATAGCCAGTATCTGATCGCCTTCTGCCAGTTGGGGATGTAACAGCAGGTCAATGACCTCCAATGTATATTGCCCCTTTAAGTGCTCTTCACAATATTTTTTCAGGTTTTCTAATGCAGTGACAGATTTTTGTGTCTTACCCGCTACATACAACCTGAGTTCATACAATTTTTCCACTAATGTTTACTTTTTTTCTGCTGTTATTTTTCTTGCTGTCTATATGATTATTGCCACTTCTTATCTTAGTTATTTTCTGACGTGTCCGTTCGGTCATTCCGCGTTTTATTTCTTCTTCGATATATACCTTGTTCAATTCTTCCTCAGTTGATTCGAATTCAGTACGCAGACTATCTATTTTACCCTCCAGTACTTTACGTTTACGGGTAAGTTCGCGATCCTTTCTACCTGCTGCATTCGTTTGTAAGACCTGGCCTGTTTCTTCCAACAATATCTGCGCCTCGCGGGCCGATCCTGTCAGTACACCATCAGGGCCGAGATACACATCAATCAGGTTGAGTCCCTGGTTAGTGATTACAAATTCGCGGATCTGGTTAGAATGTTTCATGCCACGTGATTTGATGACATACAATCCACGATTGCGTTCACCATTCATTTCAATATCCCTGATAAGAATCCATGCATCCACCAACGATGATATGCCTTCATCCGTTTGATCATTCACAATATTATTCAACGTAAGTGCAGTAAACATTACCGTTATCTGTTGTGCCTGTAAGAAATCAATCAACCTTACCAGCATTGCTTTTACATCACCCATGGTACCAACAGTAATTAAATTGGTAATAGGATCTACTACCACCACTTTGGGTTTAAATTTCTGAATGGTTTTGTGAATGGAAACGAGATGCATTTCCAGGCCATACATTGTTGGACGGGAGGCGATAAACTTCAACAGTCCTTTATCAACATGCGCCTGAAGATCCATGCCAATCGATTTCATATTGCGCATGATCTGTTGTGGTGATTCTTCAAAAGCGAAGAACAGACATTTCTCTTTACGCAGACACGCCGCATTAGCAAAACCTGCAGCAATACTTGACTTGCCCGTGCCTGCTGTTCCGGAAATAAGAATACTGGATCCACGAAAAAAACCCTGCCCGGCCAACATTTCATCCATCGACGGCATGCCTGATGATACACGATCAGACGAAACTTTCTTATCAAGTTGCAATGAAGTAACAGGCAATACAGAAATTCCATCTTCATCTATCAGGAAAGGATATTCATTGGTGCCATGCACTGTACCGCGATATTTAACAATGCGTAATCTTCTTGTAGA
>JBDTPD010000190.1:0-7370 GCA_039932855.1 Chitinophagaceae bacterium
TTTTGAAATTTTGGAATTGGGAAATTTATCTCATTTGAAAATTCTTCTAATGAAGTCAATTTCCCAATTCCAAAATTTCAAAATCCTATCGATTTTCAACTAATAAACAACATAACGCACTTTAGTCGTCAGATATTTCATCTTTAGGCACTTGTAATTCTTTTGTATCAAGAGTTGTCGTATCACCCCCACTTAACACCTTCTTGATATTTTCTATATAACCTGCCTGGTAATCGACCTGTTTTTCGAGAGAATCCACCCTGTACTTCATCTGGCGGTATTCCCGGCCCACCTTGAGATCGTCATACCCTGGTATGTAATACTTTAGCGGGGTAAAAACGATCAGGGCTACAGTCAGGCCCACGAGTACCACAAAAATTGTGCTTAAACCTATATAGACACTGAGTCGCGACAATTTAAATGTCACTACTTCTTCGTAAGTATCATCGTTCATTACCACCAGTCTATAGCGGTTCCGCAGTCGTTTGAGCGTTGATCCTGCGTCCAGTTTTGCCATACTTGAATTTTAATCGGGCTAAAGGTAAGGAAATGAGTTTTGTTTTTCCAGCTTTCGGTCCATTGAAATACCCCAAAAAAATTGACCTACTTTTATACTAAAATATTTGAAATTCAGTTATTAAGAATTTAGTTTGCGCCACATAATGCTACTGAAACGTCATACTGGTTTCTCGGTTTTATTGCTCCTTATCTTTTGTCAATTCGCTGTCCCTTCATTTGGTCAGCAAGGGATGACTTTTGATATTAAAAAACCACCTGAATACGAGAACCGGGTGCTGGGTTCCGAAAAGTCTGACAAAAAAAAATTCTCTACTCCCCGGCGCTTTATTCAAAATACAGTTACCCATTATAACTATTTCTTTAATGCCAACGTCAAGCTAAATGAAGTACTTGCCAGAGCAAAGGCCTCATTTACAGACGATTATTCTCAACTGATCCCTTTTTATAATTATACCCTGGATGCAACAGCCGCTGATAGCATTCAGCTCGACTCCATTTCTTATAAATCACAGACCGGCATCGTTCTGCATGACCTGCGGAATGACTGGGCCGATAACCTTTATCTTCTCTGGGGCGCTTCTTATTATCTCGCAAAGCAGTTCGATTCGGCAAGAATGATGTTTCAATTCATCAACTATGCCTTTGCTGAAAAAGAAAAGGATGGTTACTACCGCACTATCGGTAGTGCCCGTGACGGAAACGATCCGTTCATTGTTTCTTCCAAAGAAAAAAAAGGAGTTGTCCGTAAAGTATTTACTGAACCACCAAGCCGCAACGACGCCTTTATCTGGCAAATAAGAAACTATTTGGCACAGGACCAGTTGGCACAGGCAGCCAGCCTGATCCAGATATTGAAGATCGATCCAACTTTCCCTCCCCGCCTGCAAAATGACCTGGAAGAAGTGCAGGCACTTGCTTTTTACAAACAAAAACAATGGGATAGTTGCGCGTATCACCTCAGTCTTGCACTCAGCAATGCTACTAATAAACAAGAAAGATCAAGATGGGAATACCTGATCGGTCAGTTATATGAAATGACCGGGCAGCTTACCGAGTCTGAAAAATATTATTCCAAATCAATCGGCCATACTACTGATCCTATTCTTGAAATATATGCGCGTTTATCTTCTGTGCGTGTAAATAAAGATAGCAGCGCTGATTATATCGATCGCAATATTGCTACACTGGTGAAGATGGCGCATCGTGATAAATACCAGGATTACCGCGATATCATTTATTACATGGCGGCACAAATGGAACTGGAAAGAAAAAATATTGATGGCGCCTTGTCTTTATTGCTAAGAAGTACAAAGTATACATCGAATAATCCGGTACAACGCAACAAAGCATTTTTACAATTAGCAGAATTATCATTTACAAAACGTCAATACAGGCAGTCATATAATTTCTATGATAGCCTGAAGCTGGATGATACCATTACGATAAAAGATCCACAGGCTATTACGGCAAGAAAAACAATACTGGCACAATTAGCAGACAACGTTGAAATAATCAACCGCCAGGATAGTTTGCAAAAGCTTGCTGGCATGCCTGAAGAAGAAAGAAGAACTCTTGTCAAAAAGCTTACCCGGCAATTACGCCGTCAACAGGGGTTGAAAGATGATGCCTCTGTATTGAATCCTATTTCATTGCCATCATCGCAACAACAACCGGCTCCTTCCCTCTTTGCAGATAATAGTAAAAAAGGTGAATGGTATTTCTATAATAGTTCATTGCGTCAAAAAGGGTTAACTGATTTTAAAGGTAAATGGGGAACAAGACCCAATGCAGATAACTGGCGCCGTAGTGCAGCGTTGTCGGCTATCATTCGCACACAGGCACAGGCAACACAGACACAATACCAAACCGCTATACCTGAAAAGATCGATCCGGGTCAGACAGAGATCACGTTTGATAACCTGTATAACATGATTCCTTTGACACAGGAAAAAATGAAACAATCGAATGATTCCATCCAGGGAGCGATGTTTAATCTTGGCATATTGTACATACAACAATTGGAAGATTGCAGCGCGGGTACTGAAACGTTTGAACAGCTGCGTGTACGTTTCCCTGATTTTACAAAAATGGATGAAGTGCTTTTCAATCTTTATTATTGCTATAATAAAAACGGAGAAACATCAAAAGCTGCTGCTATCAAATCATTAATGAATAGTAAGTTCCCGACCAGCAATTTCAATACGATTGTTACAACAGGAAAAAATCCTCAAGCAAAAGGACCGGGTGAAGCAGCAACGAAGACTTATGAAAATATATATGATCTTTTTATTGAAGGAAATTTTGAAGAGGCCATTGCCAGTAAGAAAGCAGCTGATAGTACTTATAGCCACAACTACTGGTCACCGCAGTTACTTTATATCGAAGCTGTGTATTATGTAAAACAAAGACAGGATAGCACTGCTAAAGTGGTGTTGAATAATATTATTGCACGTTTTGGCGGAACGCCGTTAGCAGCAAAGGCTTCTACCCTGCTTGATGTATTGGGTCGTCGTGCACAGATCGAAGAAGAATTGCGCAATCTTGTTATCAATATTCCCCCCGATGATTCAGCAAGTTATCAACAACCGGTAACGATCGTTACTCCGCCGATGCAAAATCATGTAGATACAACCACGGTGCCTAAAATAGTTACTGCAGCACCAAAAGATACAGCGGTTGTAAAACCTGTAGTGAAACCGGTAGCAGTCGTTCCAACAAAACCAACGATCGATTCATCTGCTATCAAACCTCCACCGAAACCAGTGGTACCTGCTTCAACTTATGCATTTGAAACAGATGTTCCTTACTATGTAGTGGTGGTGCTGACGAAAGTAGATCCGATATTTGTCAGTGAAGCGAGGAATGCCTTTGCCCGACACAACAGGGATGCCTATTATAACAAACAGATGGACGCAGAACTGGTAGAGATAGATAAAGAAAATCAGTTATTGCTGATCAGTCCGTTTAAGAACCTGCAGGAAGCATTGGATTACGTTGACCAAACCAAACCGCGTACAGCGTCCGAAATTATACCATGGTTAAAAGGTGGTAAATATTCATATTCTATCATTACAGCCCGTAACCTGGGGTTGCTGAAGGAAAGTAAAGACATTCCGAAGTACAGCCAATTCCTTGAACAGCATGTACCTGGGAAGTTTTAGGGCTTTATGAAAAAATTAGATAGCAAAGGTTCAACTCCCGGATAGTATTTTCTTATTTTCGGTAGCATTTTTGATACTGATAGTTCCGATCATCCTCTCAACCAAGCATTTTATGAAAAAGTCCGTTCGCATCTTCTGGCGCATATTCTTTATCGGATTTGGTGCATTCGTTTTATTTATTGCCCTGATTAATTTCGGAGTATTTGGCAAAATGCCATCTATTTACGACCTGCAAAACCCTTCTATCCTGCAGGCATCTGAAGTGTATGCAGAAGATGGTACGCTGATGGGTAAATATTATCTGGAGAATGGTAACCGCAGTCTGGTCAAATACAGGGATATTTCAAAATATGTGATCGATGCATTGATTGCTACTGAGGACAAACGTTTCTATGAACACTCAGGTATTGATGTAAAAGGAACCAGCCGTGCTATTTTTCTATTAGGAAGCAAAGGTGGAGGAAGTACCATTACCCAACAGTTGGCATTGGCCCTGTTTAATCATCGCGCTACCAATCCCGCTAAACGTATGATCCAAAAGTTACAGGAGTGGATCATTTCTATAAAACTCGAACGGAATTTTACCAAAGAAGAGATCATCGCCTTGTATCTGAATGCAGTTCCTTTTTCTGACAATGTATTCGGGATCCGGAATGCATCCCGTACTTTCTTTCAAAAAGAACCAGATCGCTTAACCGTAGACGAAGCAGCAATGCTGGTAGGAATGATCAATGGTCCGGGTATATTCAATCCGCGTACGCACCCCAAAGAATCACTCGAGCGTCGCAATCTTGTGATCAGCCGGATGGAAGAAAATAATAGTCTTAGTTCAGCTGAAGCTGCCCGGTTGAAAAAAATTCCTATCGACATGAGTCGCTACAGGAAGCTGGATGAGAATACTGGTTATGCTCCTTATTTCCGTGAGATATTAAAAGATGAAGTGCGCACTGCTTTGAAAGGCGTAACAAAATCTAACGAAGAAAGCTATGACATTTACCAGGATGGATTGAAAATTTATACAACGATCAATCCACGTATGCAGGAGTATGCTGAAGAAGCAGTTGCGCTGCAGCTACCTGTATTACAAAGAAACCTGAATGCATTATCCTATATAAAAAATGGCAAAGTGTGGAAGGATCATGAGAATGTACTGGAAACTGCCATGAAGCAAAGTGAACGCTGGAAAAATTTAAAGGCAGATGAATTGAGTGATAAAGAGATCAGGGCCAGTTTTTATAAAAAAATACCTATGAAAGTATTTGCCTGGAACAATGCCCGGGAAAAAGATACTATCATGACACCATTTGATTCCATCAAGTATTGCCGCCAGATGATACAAACGGCTTTTATGGTGATGGATCCTGTTACTGGTGAAGTACGCGCATGGGTTGGTGGAATTAGTTTCAAGACTTATAAATACGATCATGCTAATCTGAATACAAAGAGACAGGTTGGTTCTTCTATTAAACCATTCCTTTATACACAAGCAATGGAAGAAAGAGGGTTTACTCCTGAAACGGAAGTACTTGATCAGCAGCAGGACTTTGGTCATAACAGGCTGGTGCCTGCTACTACACGTAGTTGCAGTGGCAAGCCAATGACGATGGCATATGCGTTGGCTTTTTCCAGAAACTGTGCGAGTGCTTATATTATGAAACAGGTGGGGCCGGATCAGTTCGCTGACTTTCTTAGCCGGATAAATATTCCGACTAAAGTAGCGCCTAACCCATCAATTGCATTAGGCGCTTGCGAACTTTCATTGTATGAAATGATGTGGGGCTATAGCATGTTTGCTGGCCGTGGATTTTCTACCAGGCCCTATTTTATAACCCGTATTGAAGATCGTAATGGAAATATCATCAAGCAATTTGATTACAGCGTCAACCGTAAAGAAGTAATCAGTGAAGTAACGGCTTATAAGATGGCACGTATGATGGAAGGAACAGTCACGATTGGTACCGCCGGAGGATTGATGAGTAGACTGGGCGCTTCACAAATGGCCGGAAAGACCGGAACAACCAATGACAACTCCGATGCATGGTTTATGGGATATACACCACAATTGTTAGCTGGTGCATGGGTTGGTTGTGATGATCGTTTTATCCGTAATGAAGGCGCAGGTGGTTTTGGTGGCGCTGCTGCAAGACCGATCTGGGAAGCATTCTTTAAAAAAGTATATGCTGATAAAACATTAAATATTCAAAAGACAGCGGAATTTGTAAAGCCTGTTACGCTGGAAAACGAACCAAGCAATGCTGATCCATCCATATTATATCCTACTGACATGGCACCGGCTGCACAGGGTGATGACCCCACCTTGACACAGGATGATTATATCAATACCAATCCCGGCTCTAATTATATCGGGCCCGAATCCAAACCAGTCACCGATGATCAACCGATAAAGAAAGATAGCTCCCAAAAAAAAACTGAGGCAAAGCCTATAGGCGCTCCGACAGATGAGCCGGAGAAGAAGAAAGGATTCTTCAATAGGTTATTTAATGGTAAGAAAGATAAGTAGGAAAGCTGTTAGCGGTTAGCTATTAGCTTTTAGCTTCGGTTGTCTTTATTATTTGGTTATTATGTCACTTCTTATTGGGTAAAAAACATTTAAAAGCGGGCTAAATACATTGATTGTTTTAAAAGGCGATCATAAGTTTATACTTCAGTATTGACTTATGAAGAATTTTAAAGAATTAAAGATTTGGCAGAAAGGCTTTCTCATAGTTGTAAATAGCTTTAAGATCACGAGCACTTTTCCTTCTCATGAAAAATATGGGTTAATATCTCAGATCAATAGAGCTGCAGTTTCTATTGCTTCAAATATTGCTGAAGGAAGCAGTCGCACAAGTATCAAAGATTATAACAGATTCATAGAAATATCTCTTGGCTCTGCCTTTGAGTTAGAAACACAACTATTAGTAGCACGAAGCCTGAGTTACGGCGATCAAGCGCTAATAACATCTACACTTAATCTTATTACCGAAGAAGAAAAAATGCTTGCGGCATTCAGTAATATGCTCACAAAACAAATACACGCGAAGCTAAAAGCTAACAGCTAATAGCTTCTCTCTCAAAAAAAAGCCCCCGCTTTCGCAGAGGCTTCTATTATAAGCAAGTGGTTTGACTCTTTTATCAGAAGTATCCGAGCTTCAATTCAACACGGCGGTTCTTTTGACGACCAGCAGCTGTTTTGTTATCAGCGATTGGTTTCGTTTCGCCATAACCGGTTGACATAAGACGGCTGGCATCTACACCTTTCTTAACCAGGTAAGCTTTAACAGCACCGGCGCGGTTCTCACTTAATTTCTGGTTAGAAGCATCTGATCCTACATTATCTGTATGACCATCGATCGTTAATTGTGTAGCAGGATTTTCTTTCATCACTTTAGCTACATCATCCAAACCTTTGAATGATTTGCTGAGCAATACATATTTGCCGGTAGCGAAATAAATATTATTGGCTGCATAATCTATTTTCTGGACCACTTCAGCTTTGATATCAGGACAACCCTGATTTTCTACTGTACCGAAGAGGTTAGGGCACTTGTCATCAGGATCAGGAATGCCATCACCATCGCTATCTACAAGTGGACAACCCTGGTTGCTGACAGGACCAGGCTGTGTAGGGCATTTATCTTCTTCGTCGTTGATATTATCTTTATCAGTATCAGGTATAGGACAACCCTG
>JBDTPD010000191.1:0-7271 GCA_039932855.1 Chitinophagaceae bacterium
GGTCAATTTAAAGGAGAAGGTGAATTAGGCGCCTGGATCCGCCGGATCATGGTCAATACGGCCCTGAATTTTTTAAAACGTCACCGCAAATACCAGGAAGAGATGTTTTTCACCGAAGAATATCTTCATCCTGTTACTGACGATGATCCTTCAATAGCGCTTCAAGCCAAAGAGTTGGCCGATCTTATTCGCCAGTTGCCCCATGGCTACCAGGTCATTTTCAATCTTCATGCAGTAGAAGGTTATTCCCATGTTGAAATAGGTGTTATGCTCGGTATCAGTGACGGAACCTCCCGCTCGCAATATGCGCGCGCGAGGAATTTGCTGATTACCTGGATGGATAAACAATCCGTACAAAAAAAGGAGAAGTATGCCGGAAAATAAATTTGAAAAAAACGTACAACAACAAATGGAGGAGTTGCGATTGCGCCCTTCAGATGCTGTATGGGCTAATGTGGAGAAGGAACTGAAAGAAAAGAAGAGACGACGCGTTATCTTTTTCCTGTTTATTATGCTCGCTGGGCTTAGCCTGCTGGGTTATTCCGTTTATACGTTTACGGGAAACCAGAACAATTCATTGGCTGTCACACAAACCAAACAATCACCTTCAACTGAACAATCAACAACTACAAATAATAACATAGTAAAACAGGAAATCATTAAACCGGTGACTACTAATAAAGCCGATCAGACAAAAGTTCAACAACCTGTTCGATCTAATACGCAATCTTCAACACAAACACATACTCAAACTATCAACCAATCAGACAGGCTGATCAGATCAGGATCAGCGAACGATAATATAGTTCTTTATGATACCACCAGCTTATCAGGCGTTCCGGATGGAGGCATTGATATTACGGCTCAATCTGTAGTTAAGAAAAAAACGGTTGCTAAAAATCATAAGGCTGTTGTTCCAGATAAGAATACATCTTCCAACCCAATCCAGCAAAAACAAACTGATGCAGACGTTCAATCTCCGGTGATTTCGCAAACAACAATACCTGTAACAGAAAGTAGCCCTTCTTCTACTATACAAACAAATGATCCGTCAACGCAGCGTCATGATCTTGTTACAGAGATGAGCAATAATAATAAATTAACGGTGCCGGATGATTCACTCGCCCAGAGATTAATTGCTCAGGATAGTGCTGTTATTGCAACGGCAATTGCAGCATCAGGGATCAACCCGATGAAGCAAATCAAAAAGAAAATTTATCCTAAACTGAAATGGGGACCTGATGTATCTATTGGCACAGCCTTTAGCCGCAATACTATTTTCCCATTCTCATCAAGCCAGGAGAAGGCTCTTCGCGATGCATACCAATCAGGCCTGAATTCGCCGGGAGGTACTGGTGTACCTTTGCAATTGCCATCAACTGTACAGCCAGGTATTGGGTTCAAAGCTGGAATAGCTATTCAATTACAATTGTCAAAAAGAAGCAGTCTGATCTCCGGACTTCGTTATGCTTATCTGAATGAAAGAATAAAAGTGGGCACCTATCGCGATACATTGGTTTATTCGGTGGCGTCATCTGGCCTGAACGCAGCAACATCAGTATATAGGGGAGCTGCTACACAACAATATACCAACAAATACCATTTTGTAGAATTGCCTTTGCTTTACCAGTTGCAACTCAATAAAGGAAAGAAATTGCCTATGCTATGGAGTATTGGTCTGACAACCAGTTATCTTATTTCTACCAATGCACTGGTGTATGATACTGCTGCCAATGGTATTTATTATAAGAATAAACAAGCCTTTAATAAGCTTCATGCCGGGTTGCAAACAGGACTTTCATTCCGATTTGGAAATGAAAAGAAAATACAATGGCAGGTTGGCCCGGAACTTTCACTGGATCTGAGTCAACAGTTGAAGCAAAATATTTTTACCGAGAAGAGATATTTATTCTACGGCGGTATTACCGGCAAAATGTTTTTTGGCCGGAAGAAGAAGTAGTGCAACGTTTGTTTAGAAGTGGGTGTCAACTTTTTCAAACCCCTAACTGATTATGAAAAAGTTTACTACCGTAAAATGGGTGATTGTATTGCTTCTTGCATTACCCTGCTGTTTCCAGGCTTGTATAAAAGACACCTGTAAGAACCTCCACACCTATTCTTATTATGTACCTGTTTATAAAACAAAAGAAACCGTACGAGCCAATATTAAAAGCAATGCCCCTCAGCCAATACAAAATCCCGGAAAGATCTCTGTTCTTGGAAATACAATTTTCCTGAATGAAATAGATAAAGGGATTCACATCATTGATAATACCGACCCTTCCCATCCGCGCAACACAGCTTTTATAGATATTCCCGGCAACCTTGATATTGCTGTTAAAGAAAATATATTGTATGCTGATCTGTACACGGACCTCGTCGCTATTGACATCAGCGATCCTTCACACGTAGTTGTTAAGAAAATCATTGATAATCTTTTTGGTTATCGTACGTATACAGGCACCTTCGTTGCAGATAATAGCCAGATCATCATAGATTGGGTAAAAAAAGATACTACCGTCACTGAAAATTGTGATGGTTCAGGATTTTGGGAGCCTATACGTGCTGATGTATTATTTTCAAGTGCCTCACCAAATGCAGGTGCAGGTCCTAAAGCATCTCCTGTAGGTGTGGGTGGTTCTATGGCGCGGTTTACCATTATGAATACGAGGCTGTATACAGTAAATAATAGTTCGCTTAGTGTAATGAATATTACCAGCCCTTCCAATCCGGTCCATGTGAATGATGTTAACATTGGTTGGAACATAGAAACGATCTATCCATTCAAAGACAAATTATTTATAGGCTCACAGGTAGGAATGTATATCTATAATGTATCAAATCCTGATGCACCGTCGCCAGCCGGTCAATTTACACACATCAGAAGTTGTGATCCTGTTATTGCTGAAGATGATGTGGCATTCGTAACACTGAGTAGTGGTTCATTCTGCCAGGGCTTTAACAATGAACTGGAAGTAGTGTCGCTGAATAATTTTGTCAACCCGACGTTGCAGAAAGTATATCCATTGACTAATCCTCACGGACTTTCAAAAGACGGTAACCTGCTTTTCGTTTGTGATGGACCTGCTGGTCTGAAAGTATATAATGCTGCTAACGTATCCAACCTGCAATTGATGAAGACGATTGGCAACATGGAAGCATACGACATCATTGCATACAACAAATGGGCGCTATTGGTAGCCAAAGATGGTTTATATCAATACGATTATACTAATCCTGATGATATCCGTCAGCTTAGTAAAATGGAACTTGGTAAATAAAGAGTATGAAAAAAATAATCATCATACTATTGCTATTGCCGGCATTTGCATTTTCCCAGAAAGTAAAAGCGCATGTGATTACATCAGCAGGAATACTGGCAGGGGCAACCGAAACGCAGGCAGTGTTCTCATTTACCGGAGGTGTTGCATATAAAAATTATTTTACCGGTATTGGTATTGCATATGACCGGTATAGATATAATTCGATACCTGTTTTTGCAGACTGGCGGTTCAATTTTGGCGAGAACAAAGTGGTGTTTGTTTATCTCGCCGGCGGATACAACTTTCCCGGTAGTTATCAGAAGGAAGAAGAAGCATTCAAAACGAAAGACAAGATGAAAGGTGGTCTTTATACGGATGCAGGCTTAGGTTATCGCTTCCCTGCCGGGAAAATGCACCGCTTTATATTAAGCGCTGGATTCAGCAGAAAGAATATGACCTGGGAAAGAAAGTATACTTACCCGTTTACTATACCCCAACAGGATAACCATTCGATGTATGAGTACAAACTTCATTTCAACCGGTTTGAAACGAAGTTTAGTTGGGAAATTGGTAGATAGGGATGATGTACGATATGAGAGTAAGAATTATGAGTTATGAATTATGAATGGCTGTTTTTAATTCATAATTCATAACTCATAATTATTGTACATTTTTCATTGATCTTTCAGAAACCTGATGTTCCGCTGCATTCCCTTCCATTTCGTACGATTGATAGGGGAGTGGCGGAATATTTTTTTGAATGTCTCTTCCGTCATTTCTTCCCATTCACGCGTAGTAAGATTTAATATTTCAGGAATGGGCGTGAATTCAATTTCATCAGTAGGCTTACTGAACCGGTTCCATGGACATACATCCTGGCAGATATCACAACCAAAGGCCCAGTTCTGAAATTTCCCTTTTTGAGAATCAGGGATCAGCATATCTTTTAATTCTATCGTATAGTAAGAAATACATTTACTGCCATTCACTACTTTATCAGGCAGGATGGCATCAGTAGGACAAGCATCGATACATTTTGTACAGCTACCACAAAAATCTTTTGCAAACGGATCATCATAATCAAGTGAGAGATCAGTGATCAATGTAGCGATAAAGAAAAATGATCCGGATTGTTTCGTGATCAGGTTACCATTTTTCCCAACCCAACCCAATCCACTTCGTTGCGCCCAGCTTCTTTCCAAAACAGGAGCTGAATCAACAAACCCCCGACCATTGATATCTCCGATCTCTTCCTGTATCAGATGAAGAAAATTTTTCATTTGTGCACGGATCACTTCATGATAGTCTTTACCAAAAGCATATTTTGATATTTTCAACGAGTCTTCATCCTGTTGCTGCGACGGTTGATAATTTTTTAACAGGGTAATAACAGACCTTGCTCCGGGTACAAGTAATGCAGGGTTTACACGTAGATCAAAATGATTTTCCATATATAACATGGAACCATGCATGCCCTTATGCAGCCATTGTTCAAGACGTGCAGCGTCAGTATCAAGCCTTTCTGCCTTTGCTATACCACAATAATCAAATCCCAGCTCTGTAGCTGTTTTTTTAATAAAATGAGTATGAATACGTTGATTATTAAGCAATGATTCAGATTAATATTTTAACGGCCCTAAAGATACGTCTGTAAAATTTGTATTTTTTTATGTATACTTGTCGCTGCTTAAGCCATTTGTACCATTAAACCACCCCCACATGAAAAGGCTCTCACTGATCCTCTTAGGATTTGTAGCAATTTGTCAATTAGCCATTGCCCAAAAAAGTATTCCTCCGCCAGTCAAGTTTGGCAAAGTAACTCCTGAAGATTTTAAGAAGACCGTATACAGTCTTGACAGCAACGCATCTGCAATTGTTATTGCCGATATCGGTTCCACCGAAATGGTCGGCAATGATAAAGGAAGTTTTTCTCTTGAATTTAAAAACTACCGGCGTGCACAGATCCTTAATAAAAATGGATATGATATCGCGAATGTAGAAATCTGGATTTATACAAGAGGCGATCTGGAAGAGGAACTATCCAGTTTGAAGGCAGTGACTTATAATTTAGAGAATGGAAAAGTGGTTGAAACAAAACTGGATGTGAAAGGATCTGTTTTTAAAGATAAGATCAGTCAAAACCAGGTAGTCAAAAAATTTACGTTTCCTAATATCAAAGAAGGATCTATTATTGAATATGAATATAAAATACATTCTGATTTTACATTCAACTTTCAACCATGGACCTTCCAGGGAGAATATCCCAGTTTGTGGAGTGAGTATACAGTAAGCATCCCTGAATTTTATTATTATGTTACAATGGCCCAGGGTTATCAGCCTTTTGTTGTTAAGGAACAAAAAACAAGACGCGATAATTTTACGGTCTCCAGCAACAATACCGCTTATTCTACAGATAGATCAAGTTTTAGTGCCAATGTGGGAGAATGGAGATGGGCTATGCAGAATATTCCTGCGTTGAAAGAAGAAAGTTATACATCTACACTGCGCAATCACGTAGCTAAAATAGAATTTCAACTGGCTGAGTTACGATATCCATTCACTCCACGTAATGTCATGGGAACATGGCCAAGTACCTGTGAAGATCTGTTGAAAGATGAAGACTTCGGCGCTCAATTGGCTAAGGATAATGGTTGGCTCAATGATGTGATGGATGATGCTATCGGGAAAGCTACAACCAAAGTAGATAAAGCAAGAAATATTTATGCCTATGTCAGGGATAATATGACTTGTACAAATTATAACAGGATTTATTTGGAAAAGAATCTTCGCCAGGTGTTGAAATCCCGCAATGGTAATGAATCGGAGATAAATCTTTTATTGGTAGCGATGTTTCGTAAAGCAGGAATAGATGCGGATCCTGTTATTCTTAGTACACGCAGTCACGGATATGCTTATGCGCTTTATCCACTAATGAGCAAGTTTAATTATGTAATTGCCCAGAGCTGGATCGATGGAAAAGCGTATTACCTGGATGCCAGTCGTTCACAGTTAGGATTTAATAAATTAGCGTATGAATGTTATAATGGTCACGCGCGTGTGGTCAGTCCGCAGGCAACAGCCCTTGATTTCAATTCTGATTCTTTAAGAGAAAGGAAACTTACCTCTGTTTTCATTATCAATGATGAAAAAGGAAATATGACCGGTAGTCTTACGGAAGCTCCCGGGTATTTTGAATCGAATAGTATCCGCAACAAAATTAAATCGAAGGGAAAGAATCAGTTTTTTAGTGACATCAAAAAGGACCTGAGTACTGATATGGAAATGCAGGAAGAAGTCATTGATTCACTCGACAAATATGATGATCCCGTGAGTGTGCGCTATAAATTCGATATCAAGAATGATAAGCCGGATATTCTGTATTTCAATCCGATGTTTACAGAAGGATGGAAAGAAAATCCATTTAAGTCTGCAGAAAGATATTACCCGGTAGAAATGCCTTATACAATGGATGAAACATATCTGTTGCGATTGGATGTGCCGGAAGGGTATGAGATAGATGAATTACCAAAACAGGTGATCGTCAAGTTGAATGAACAGGACGATGGTATGTTTGAATATCGCTTGTCTGCATCAAATGGTGTGATCTCTTTACGTTCACGTCTTCGTATCAGCCGTGCATACTTTATGCCGGAAGAATATGAAATGCTTCGCGAATTTTTCGCACTGGTTGTAAAAAAGCATGCTGAACAAATTGTATTTAAAAAGAAAAAATAAGTTATGCGAAAAATACTGGTAGTAGCGGGATGTTTGCTCGTAATGATTGCGAATGCTGGCGGCAATGATAATTATTCTATTCTGAATATACCAGCAGGCATGATGAAAAATGCAAACGTGGTAAAAAGAGCAGAATCGGTCCGCTTCGAAATAACCGGAAAGAATGTTGCTCATCTTATCCGTAAAGTCGCTTATACTATATTGAATGAAAATGGAGAAAGATGGGCCGACTACACAATTGGTTATGATAAACTTCGCAGCATTGAATCATTT
>JBDTPD010000192.1:0-7255 GCA_039932855.1 Chitinophagaceae bacterium
ATCCTGTCAATATAATTCTCCAGATCAGTAAAAGGTATGAGGTGCCCGCATTTCAATGCACATCGAATGATCTCTCTATTGATGTCTGGTTCATGGAAAGAATTCAACTTCTCAATATTTTCTATGGATAAAATATGAAGTACGTAATGATAAAGCCCTTCTTTATCCATGCGGTGCGTGTCAAGTGTATTGATATACCTGTCCAGTTCCAGCATTCTTTTTAATAGCGTCTCAGGTGTTACTATTACTTCCGTTCTTTTCCTGCCGATACTTTGTGCGTACCAACGTTGTTGCAGGTACAGATCTTTCTTGTGTGGATTGGTTAATACTTCGTAGGCTTCTTTGATCTCTGTAAAACGGGCAGCGGCATAAGGATCGTCTGTTTTTTTATCAGGATGATAAATATGTGCGAGCCGGCGATAAGACTTTTTTATTTCATCAAATGACGCTGAAGGAGGAAGTTCCAGGATTGTATAATAGTCTTTAATGTCCACTGGTGCGAAGATAATTTAGTTGAATAATAATTAAAATAGAATTGAATAGTTGTTGAATATGTAGAAGAACGTTGAACAATAGTTGAAGGGTTGAATAGTTAAGGGAACTTCCTTCAACTATTCAACCCTTCAACTATTGTTCAACGTTTACTTAAGGTATTTTGCAAAAAAATCCAGCGTCCTTTGCCACGCTAGCTTCGCTGCTACTTCATTATATCTTGCAGTGGAAGTGTCATTGTGAAAAGCGTGCTGTACATTATCGTACATGTATAGTTCGTAGTGGATATTATTTTTCTTAAGCGCTTCTTCATAGGCGGGAATGCCTGCATTCGTGCCTTCATCTAGACCTGCATAATGAAGTTGAACCGCTGCTTTTATTTTAGATACATCTGCTGCTGCAGGTTGGCGACCATAAAAAGCAACAGCTGCTTTCAACGAAGGCACATTCACCGCAAGACTATTAGCTATGCCACCGCCCCAGCAAAAACCAACACATCCTACATTGCCGTCGTAATCCTTTCGTGAAGACAAATAATCAATGGCACTCATAAAATTCTTCAGATTCTCTTCAGGTTTCAGGTCCTTGAACCATTGCCTGGCTTCATCTTCATTGGCGGGCGTTTTTCCCAATGCCGATAAAGCATTTGGAGCAATAGCTAAATAGCCTGCATTGGCTGCTCTGCGCGCGACATCTTCGATATGTGCATTTAATCCACGGTTTTCATGAATAACAATTACCGCTGGGTATTTTTTTTCTTCTTTTGGCCGGGCGATATAGGCCGACATCTGGTTAGGTACGCCAGGGTAATTAATATACTCGGTGAACAGATCATCAGCGTTGGTAACAGCTGCGGCTGCATAGTTGCTTTCGAGCATCGGCAGCAGGGTCAGGGCTGCTGCTGTGCCGCCTGCGAGCATCGTGAGTCGCTTCAAAAATTCCTGGCGGGTGAGGGGCTTGTGTGTATACTCGTCGTAGAGATTGATTATACGTTGATCCATGGTGTTTTTATTTAGCTTTTTTAAAGTTACGTGTTAATAACAAGAATTTATTTCACGCAAAGACGCGAAGGTTTCGCAGAGGCGCAAAGAGACACTGATAGAAGAAGTTGTGCGTTTTTGCAGGAGAGTTTGCGTCTTTAAGTGGGCTGTGTTAAAAAAATTGGCTAAAAGTTTTCATAACACTTTGCTATCTAACTTTTTCATGCAACTTCCGGGCACAATAATGGCTCATTTTTGTAATAGAGTTCTTAATTAATTGATGAACCCCTAAAGCACTTGTCATTGATCACTTTTAAATTTTGTCACATGAAGCGAATACTTACAACAACCACCCTGGCATTTATTATGATGCTGGCAGCTTCTTTAAAAAATACTGCCTCTGCACAACCGCGTGGAGATGTAGATATTTCTTATCAAACTTTTTATGATGAACTGGATCCTTACGGACGCTGGATACAATATCCTGACTACGGATATGTATGGGTGCCGGACGCTGGTCCGGATTTCAGACCTTATGAAACAAATGGTCACTGGGTATGGTCCGATGACTATGATTGGATCTGGGTGTCTGATTACAATTGGGGATGGGCACCGTTTCACTATGGCCGCTGGCTCGATGATCCTTCTTATGGATGGATCTGGGTTCCCGGTTATGAATGGTCACCTGCATGGGTAGCCTGGAGAGATGGTGGCGACTATTATGGATGGGCACCATTGAGACCGGGTATAAATATCAGTATCGGTTTCTCATTGGGTAGTTATAACCCTCCGGTAGACTACTGGTGTTTCGCACCGCGCCGTTATATTTCTTCGCCACGTATCTATGATTATTGTTCACCGCGCGGAAATAATATCACTATTATTAATCAAACAACGATCATTAATAATTACAATTACAACAGGAACGTGTATCGTACAGGTCCGGGCAGACGTGATGCAGAAAGATATGCAGGGCGTATCAACCCGGTACGTTTCCGTGATGCATCGGCTCCCGGAAGAGCAGGATTCAGAGGTAATGAAGTGTCTGTTTATCGTCCGCGTGTAGATCGTGGCAATAACAACAACAATTTTGCTCCGCATAAATTTGAACGTTTCAACGGTAATGGAAATCGCTCTAACAATAATGGTAATGCGATCCGTGGAAATGATAATGGTGGTAACCGTAACAATCTTCCACAGCGCAACAGAGATCTTGGAAGAGGAGATAATAATAACAATGGTCAGAGAAATGGTAACGATAACGGAATAGCTGATCGTCGCCGGAATGGATTCGATCGTAATAATAATGATAATAATAATCGTTCTACTCCTGACAATAACAATGATCGTCCCGGTCGTCGTAATGTGTTTGACAGAAACAACAACGACAATCGCACCAGCGATGATGCCGGAAGAGAAAGAGCAAGGCCGCAGGAAAGAAGACAAATTCAGCAGCCGCCGGCAACTAATCAAAATAATAATGACAGAAGCACCCAGCGCCGCGATATTCAACGAAATGACAACGAAGTAAGACAACGCAGGGAGATGCAGCAGCCACAACAGCAATCACAACCTCGTCAATTCGAACGTCGTGATATGTCTGGTAGCCGCAACAATTTCCCTCAGCAGCAACCGCGTCAGTCTGCTCCGCAAACACAACAACCGAGAATGCAGCAGCCCCAACAGCAATCACAGCCCCGTCAATTCGAGCGTCGTGATAATGGTGGCGGTGGTAATCGCGGTGGTGGTGACAACGGAAATCACGGAGGTGGAAGGAGAAACCGATAAAAAAGTCCAAAATACAAAATACGAAGTACGGGTTCCTGATAGTAGAAGCAACGCTACCTGTCAGGAACCCGTACTTCGTATTTCGTACTTGTAATTTGTCGTTCTTTATATTATCTTACCAGCTTCGTCCACCAATCATCCATGTTAAAGCCGTAGTACCATGTCCAGAAAATTAATTTGTCTACTCTTTCTCGCATTTAACCTGTCGGTCCATGCACAGGTTGTTACAGTAAATGATATTGTCTCTTTAGCTACCATGTCTGATAAAAAGGTTGGTCCATACCTGGCTAAATTAAATTTTGTCAAGTTGGCCAAGAACCTGGAAGATGGTACTATAACCAATGAATATTTTTATAGTGATAAGAAAAAGTTGGGACAGGATACAGTGCTTCGCTTTATTGCCGGAGCAAGAAAAGAAAAAGAAAGCTTGATTAGTTTTCAAAGTTCTTCTTATGAAGAATCTATGGGACTATTTAAAAATTTTCAATTAAGCGGATTTATCAATAGCAAAGACACGGCTGTCAAAACTGATACCCTATTACCTGTACTGGATAGTTCTACCTTATTACAGAAAGAAGATATGACGGTACATGTGAAAGAGGAAATGCGGGATGAAACAAAGATGTATACAATTGTTTTGATAAAAAAGCCTGTTCCTACGGCTTCATCTGTACGATATGCAGAGGATCTTCTTTTCTTCGATTCTCACGAACGACTTGTTGCATTGTTCGGCAGCAGCAATGTAAAGAAAGAAATGTATTATTTCACTGAAAGAGATACTACCCGTTGTTCCGTTATTTTTCCCAATACAAACCGGCAGGCAATTTTTATCTGGGATGACCAGGAGAATTACCGCACGTTATCCTTCCTTGTTATTGGTGGTGGTCTTAAACCTGAAAGTTCAGGAGCCTATAGCCAGGCGGTATCATTAAATGTATGGAGAAGCGCGAGTGGAGTATATACTGGTATGCGTATACAGGAGATCATTCGGGTAAACGGTGCTGATTTTAATTTTTACGGACCCAATTCTGAGTTTGCTTATATGGCAGTGCCGGAAAAGAAAGGAAATATCGATTTTAAATTAACCGGTATTACGTTGGGTTGTTTCAATTGCAATGGTTCGCCTATCATGAAGAAAGAAAAAATCAGTGCGCAAGCGGCAATTGATTCAGGAATACAACTTTTTATTACTTCTATCGTATTGAATCCATAAGATCAGTAGGCAGTTGGCAGTCGTCTGGTGCTGATTGTAATGAACTATTTAACCGGCCATTGATTTTATTCAGATAATATCTTTCTTAAGGCCAACTGCCAATTGAGAACTGTCAACTGCCTACTGAATACTGCCAACTGAATACCGCTACTTCTTCGATCTAAATACAAAGTATAAGATCAATACGATCACGAGGCCTACTAAAAAGAAAGCCCACCACATACCAGCTTTAAATATTGTTTCTACTGCTCCGCAACTGCTTAAAAACATAAGGTTGAGGTAGAGGAAAAAAATTAAGAAAGGGAAACGCCTTTTCATACTATACAGTTTTATTGATTAGTCTATTGCACTTATTCCGTGCTGTCGTTCATTGATACAAATTCAAGATTCATACCATTGCAAAAAGCCCGCTTTTTTAATAAAGAGCGGGCAATATTGCTGAATCTTTTCCCCGTTTTTTAATTTCTGAATTCCTGACTGATCATAATCCCATAATAACCCCCATCGAGAATACCGATGCCGAGGCGTCCATAAGCTGGATTAAGAATATTGGCGCGATGGCCGGGAGAGTTCATGAGGTTGGTATGAGCGATCTCTAATGTTTGTGCTAATGCGAGATTTTCACCCGCTGTCATAAATTTGATATTCGCTGCTTTCATTCTGTCAAATGGATCCTTACCATCCGGATTCACGTGTGCGAAATAACCACGCACAAACATATCCTGTGATTGTGCCCTAGCTACTTTCGCCATTTCCGGATCAGCTTTTAATGGCTTTACCCCTGCCTTTGCTCTTTCTTCATTTACCATCTCCAGCATCTTTGCTTCGAGATAGGGGCGCACCTTTGCTTTATCACATTTAAAAGAAAGATCAATTCGCTCGTGTGAGCCCGGGTGAACAGTAAGGCTATTCATCGTTTGACGAACGGCCTGGTCAAAGACCGGTGCAAGTTTTCTGTTGGCCCATTCTGCCTGCATGGCTAAAGGGCCGGCAAAACGGCTGTCACGTGTTTCATTATTGATCTGATCATTCATCGGCAACGCTAATAGCAATGCAGCAATGATCACCATGGTGATGACACCGCTGATAGCGCCTGGAATAACCCCTAAAAATTTATTGAATGTGCTGATATGCGTTTGTTCCGGAATCGCTCTCACCAGATACCTGGAAATAAGTCCCAGTACCAGACGGGCGAGAAGAAGTGTTATAATGAAAGCGACTGGTAATAGCCATGCACCCATATCAGTGAGCTTTGCAATTCCCCTTGCCGTATAATTATAAAAAACATAGGCAAGTACAAAACTGCCGAACCAGGTTAGCAATCCAAGTGATCCGAGAATAAATCCTCTGCGCCAGCCAACGAACACAGCAAGTAAGAAAACGACAATAAGTAATAAATCTATCCAATTCATAGCGTGTGATTATATGATTTTGAAATTTCCCAATTCCAAAATTTCAAAATAACTTATTTGAGAATGGTGTTTAAAAATTTGGGGAATCCTTACTATAATTTACAAATAATATGCCTCATAGCATGGGGAAAACACGATGCCGTACTCAATTTAACAAGCTATTGGTAAAACGGAGAAAACACAGTTCATCAGCACCTGCTGCCTGTCATCAAAAAATGACTTTCTGCATTTTGGTAGTTCTTATCTTTCGTCTTAAAGCAAACAAACATGCGATATATTTTCTTATCACTTATCGTGATATTCTCTTTGTATTCAGCACACTCACAGAACCTTTACACGCCCCGCGATATCAAAGCAGCCTATAAAAAAGGAACGAGATCCACCGATGGAAAGCCTCCGGCAAAATACTGGCAGAATCATGGCCGATATGATATTACAGTAACAGCTGCTCCACCCAATCGTACAATCAACGGCACAGAAACCATTGTATATTTTAATGAGAGTCCTGATACATTGAAAAACGTTGCTATACGGCTTTTCTTGAATATTCATAAGCCCGGCGCTTCAAGAGAAGGCGGCACTTCAGCTGATTATCTTACATCAGGCGTTCATATCGATGCTTTTTCAATTAATGGAGAAAAGAAAAAATCACAGGATAACCCTATGACGTTCACTACGCTGCGGGTAAGATTGCCAAAGGCTTTATTGCCCCATGATTCAATTACGCTCACGTATGACTGGCACTATGATGTATCAAAACAAAGCGGACGTGAAGGCGCTATTGATTCAACAACTTTTTTCCTCGCTTATTTCTATCCGCGTGTAGCCGTATATGATGATTACAATGGATGGGATGTGATGCCATTTGTAGATAGCAAAGAATTTTATAGTGACTTCAATGACTATACCGTAACGGTGAATGTTCCGAAGAATTATATCGTTTGGGGAACAGGCACACTGCAAAAACCAGAAACATTATTACAGCCAACTTTTCTTAACCGGTATAAACAATCAATGGTATCGGATGATGTCATAAGAATTGTGACCAAAGAAGATCTGCTGGCGAAAAATATTACAACGCAGAATGAAATGAACAGCTGGCAATTCAAAGCCACTAACATTCCTGATATGGCTTTTGGGTTAAGCGATCATTACAACTGGGATGGTAGCAGCGTGGTGGTAGATGATAAAACAAAAAGAAGAGCCGGTGCGTATGCCGCGTATAACGATACAGCAAAGGATTATCACCAGGTAGCTTCTTATGCCAGACATTCATTGGATTGGTTATCACATAACTGGCCCGGCGTTCCTTATCCATATGAGAAGACAACGGTCTTTCATGGATATGCCGGTATGGAATACCCGATGAT
>JBDTPD010000193.1:0-7245 GCA_039932855.1 Chitinophagaceae bacterium
GATAACAGTAAAATAGAATTTAACGGAGTTCTTAATTCATGACTCATGTTGGCCAGGAACTCCGATTTATATTTAGCGCTCAGGGCTAATTCTTCTGCTTTCTTTTGTATCTCTAAATTCCTGATGACTACCAGATGATTCTTTTCTTCCAGCAATCTTGATCTTTCTTCCAGTTCCTGGTTGGTCTCCATCAGTTCTTCCTGCTGCACTTTCAATTCTTCTTCTGATGCCTGGAGTTTTTGCGCCTGTACTTCCAATTCGGTATTCAATCCTTCTAGTTCGCTATGTTGTGCCTGCAATTCTTCTGTTTGCGTTTGCGTTTCTTCCAATAGTTCCTGTAAACGAACACGACTATTAGCAGAATTCATCGCGATACCGATACTTTCTGAAACACGAGTGAAGAATTCTTTTTCGATTGGGGTAAATGCATGACGGGCACCCATCTCAATTACGCCCAGCAATTTTTTTTCAAACAAAACCGGGAACACTTGTATATGTGTTGGCCTTACTGTACCTGCACTGAAGTTGATCGTAAAATCATCTTCTCCGATATCATCCACAGAGATCGTTTTACCTTCCCGTGCGCACTGACCAACGATACCTGTGCCAATTTCTACTTTATCATCTTCTTTTCGTGTAAGCGCATAGCCACCTTTTAAAGCAAGTGTGGAATTGCTTTCTACCATATAAAAAGCACCAACATTACTTTTTGTATAATTAGAAAGGAATGTAACGATCTCATTTGCTAATGCAGCAATTGGTTTTTCACCAGCCATTGTTTCGTTTAATTCGGCCGAGCCTTTCTGTAGCCATTCTCTTCCTGATAGATCATTGAAAGAGGATTCGAGTGATCCAGCCATTTTATTCAAGGAAACAGACAAGCTGCCTAATCCATCTTTTTCATCATCACTTATTCTTGTATTATAATCACCAGTAGATATACGTGCCGCAATCTGATCTATAACACGTATACGATTGGCGATTTGTTCATCCTTCATTTCTAATTCGCTGACGAGTTGATTGATCTGTTTGAAATTATTATTGACCCTGCGATAAAAATAAATAGTGATAAGGATGGCCATCAATGACGCAATAATGATCAATAAAGGAGTGGCTCTTGCAAACTGATCAGCTTTCGCGGTGCGGGTAACCAGTAAGGCTCTTTCAATATCTTCCATCTTATCTACCAGCCGGCGACTCTCATCCATTAGCTCACGTCCTCTTCGCAGGTTCACAAAATCGGTTGGTTCATTAGCATGTAATTTATCAATGGCGATTTTCAGAAAACTGAATCGTTGATGTACCAGATCACTCAACCTGTCAAGATTTACCTGCTGGTCGGGATTATCAGCCGTCAATGTTTTCAGTTCTGCTAAACTAGCTTCGGTCTTTTCATAAGCACCGTTGTAAGGAGCCAGATATCCTTCATCTTTGGTCAACAGGTAACCGCGTTGACCGGTCTCAGCGTCCTTTGAATAGGAAAGCACTTCTTCCATTTTTTGAAGTACCAGATTTGTATGATTAACCAAATTACTGCTGCTTATCATCTGACGTATACTAATGAAAGAAGCAATAGAACTGGCCAATAATAACAATAATGATAATCCGAAACCTACCTGTAAATTCTTAGTGTGTGTGGGTCGCATCGAAAAATATTTCAGCTTTAAGAATGATTGATAATGGGTATGGAAAAATAAAATGTAGAGCCGTGATCGGGTTCGCTTTCTACTCCATATTTACAGTCATGCCGATCGAGAATTTCCGAACAAATATAAAGGCCTATGCCCAATCCCTGCGCATGAGTAGTGGTCTCTTCAACCCGATAGAATTTTTTGAAAAGATCAGCCTGGTATTCTTTAGGAATACCGATTCCAAAATCTTTGACAGATATCATCAGCTTATCACTGTCACTCTTCGCCTGGATGCAGACTTCTTTTCTTCCACGTGAATATTTAACGGCATTGGAGATGAAATTTACCAATACTTGTTCCAGCCGTGTATCATCGCCAAATACTTCTGCTTGCGCTGCCCCTTCGCGTGCAAAATTAAAATCCGGATACGTTTGTCGCGCCATATCGATGGCGCCCGCGAGCATGGGTTCAAATTCAAATTCCTTTTTATCAAATTTCATCTTACCACTTTCAATGCGGGAAATATCCAGCAGATCAGTGATAAGGGTATCCAATTTTTTTACCTGGAACAACGTCCTCTCTACATAATTTTTTGCTGTGCCATCTTCTGTCATCCGTTCCAGCAACTGCACATATGCTTTGATAGTAGTCAATGGAGTTTTTAATTCATGGCTTGCGATGCTTATGAATTCATCTTTTCTTTTGATCGCTTGCTTCTGATCTTCGATATCAGTAAACGTACCAACCCATCTTACGATCACATCATTTTCACGGGCAGGTAATACTCTCATCAGGTGATAACGGTATTCATTTTCCGCTTTCTTTTTTATTCTTACTTCCAGTTCAAATGGCCTTCCTAACGTAAGTGCCGCGAGAAATGCAGGTGCGATCTCCGGATCATCGGGATGTGTGACAGGAAATTGATAAGAATTATGCTGGTACTCCAGCCATTGGCTGTTGGTATATTCGATCTGTCCGCTGTCCCTGGTAGTAAACGCTAATTGTGGAATTGATTCAAGTGTCGATCTTAATTCTTGTGCCTTTGCATTGATCTCAGCTTGTGCTTGTTTACGGAATTCTATTTCTGAACGAAGAATATCCTGCATTTCATTTAACTGTCTTGTTTGTTCAAACAGTTTATAAAAGGTTTTCACCTTTAATAACAAAATATCAGGATCGATTGGTTTGGTGATATAGTCGATACCACCGGAAGTATATCCTTTGGTAATAAATCTTTTTTCCGTACTGGCTGCGCTAAGAAAAATAATGGGAATATCTTTTGATTTACTGTAGCCTGAAAGTGCCTCGGCTACTTCAAAGCCATCCATGCCTGGCATTTGTACGTCGAGTATGATAAGGGCATAAGAATTCTTCAACACTTTTTTCAGCGCCTCTTCCCCGCTTTCAGCAGTATCAACCGGGAAAGAATGAAGTGATAAAATAGTTTTTAAAGAATATAGATTCTCCGGCTTATCATCAATTATCAATATCATTCAAAAAAGTTAACGGCAACAGGCAATTTAAAAATCCTTTATGATCGCTGACCGGTCTTAACGCAGTAACCAGGTTATGTTTTTATGCCAATAAGCAGATACCTGCGCGGTATAAAAGCCAACCTTTGGATATCCACTTTTACTGCCAAAATCCCGGGAACTATGACAGGAACTGATTGTCTTTTTATGAATACAATAAGGTGTCTATTCAGCATCCCATAAATCACAATTATATTGCCGGAAATCCACTTATACTGGTAAACACGATCCCTGAAATAAGACCTGTAATATCCAGATCTATGGGCAAATAATTCCACATATTTCCTCACATTTGCATAGTCGCCGGGAAGTCGGTAGACGATAAGAAACATGCTTATAGTTTTACCAACTTCCCCGGCAACTAAATCAATAAATACGACTCCCCTTTTTGTCGTAAACTGTGATCATAAAAACAGCCAGTATAATGAACCGGATGGATCGGCTTTTAGGCATTCTTACTATGCTTCAATCGAAGAAATATGTGCCTGCAGAAAAGATCGCAGATAAATTCGGTATTAGTATCCGAACAGTTTATCGTGATGTAAAAGCACTGGTAGAATTAGGTATTCCTGTTAGTTTCGAAGTCAACCGCGGTTATTTTGTCGTAGCCGGTTATTTCCTTCCTCCTGTTTCTTTTAGTTCGGAAGAAGCCAACGCCTTACTGCTGATCGAATCATTGGTTTATGGTTTTACTGATAAATCAATTCAAACGCATTACTCAAGTGCATTGAATAAAGTAAAGGCTGTGTTGAAAACGATACAAAAAGAAAAACTGGAAATGCTTGACAACAGCATTCGTTTGCAAACGCCTGGCCGGTTAACATTGGATGTAGAATATCTATCGTTACTGCAAACAGCCATTTCGGGTAAATGTATAATAGAGATCAATTACAAGAATAATAAAGAAGAGGTTAGTAAGCGCGAACTGGAACCAATCGGGTTGGTCTTTTATGCTTTTAGCTGGCACCTGATCGGTTGGTGCCATGTACGAAATGATTATCGTGATTTTAAAGTAGCGAGAATACTGAATCTCCGAAATACAGACAAGCCTTTCATTAAAGCCACGCATATTTCGCTGAATGATTATATGAAGCTGCTACCGGTTAATTATTAGGGCTTATCAACGTACGATGTCAGACGCCAGTTTGAGAATAGAAGGTTTATTCAAGCTTCAGACTGGCGTACATCGTACATCTAACATCGTACATCGTACCTCGCACATTGTCCATCCAACAAATAAAAATTACATTTCAAAAATTCCAACTGCCATAGGGTTGTCACTGGGCGTATTTTATTTTGTTGTATAAACAAACAAAAAACCATGACAATCCTTCAATCAATGGCACAGGAACTGGAAAAAGAAGCTGTTACTACCCGTAAAATGCTCGAACGTATTCCCGATGATAAATATGAATGGCAACCCCACGAAAAAAGTATGCAACTAGGTCGGCTGGCTACACATATAGCTGAATTACCTTCCTGGTTAGGTATGACGCTTAAGACGAACGAAGTGGATTTTTCAGCAAATGATTATGTTCCAACCATCATTTCTAACAAAAAGGATTTACTGGAGCTTTGGGAAAAAAACCTGGCAGATGGAAAAGTTCAATTAGTTAATGCTAAAGAAGAGCAATTAGAAGAACCCTGGATCCTCCGCAACGGGAAGGATATTTATATCAATGCTCCCAAAAGAGATATGCTAAGAATAGCATTATCACAGATAATACATCATCGTGCACAACTCGGCGTGTACTTACGATTATTGAATATTCCGATTCCGGGAAGTTATGGACCGAGTGCGGACGATCCTAACTTTTAACAGACATTATTTATAAGTACGAAGTAAGAAATACGAAGTACGGCGCTCCTATTAGTAAAACCAATTCCACTGTCAGGGATCTCGTACTTCTAACTTCGTATTTCATACTTACTCTTTGACCCACTTATAATTCTCGAACCATCTATAAAAACCATCCACATCATCTTTATTATCCTTCAACCATTTTGTGATCTCTTCCTTACCAGAAGATGCCAGTGTTATGTAAGAGGCAATGGTAACAAGATCATTCTTTTTCATTTCTACAAACATCGGCACATAGTAATTTTTAAAAAATCCTTTCTCTTGTTTTTCCGTATTATCGATCTGGTCTATGAGCAATTGCAACTGATAGCTAAGTTTATCTGCATCGGTCTTGATGCCGAGTGAATCAGGAATATTTGTATTAGCTAACACTAACGACATCAATAATTCAGCTGACGTAAAATCATCTTCTTTCGGTTTCTTTTTTTCATCCAGCATATCAGCGTTGATAGTGATGTTAATGGTTTTATCATCTTTCCTGCTGATCCCTTTATTTAATAACTTATTCAGCAAGATCACATTTTCCTGCGCCCTTCTTCCTTCTGGTTCAATGATCAGAAAACTCACAATAGCTAATACAGCAGCAATACGCGATTTATTGACCGTAAGTCTTGCTAATGCATTATGGGAAGAAGCATGAGCGGGATTATTTTTCAACGCCATTTCGAAACTGAGAACGGCATCATCCATGTCATTCAATCCAGCTTCAGTGACGCCTTTATTGAAATATAGCAGGTAGCTATTCGGAAATTCTTTAATCCCCTGTTCATATATCTTTAATGATTTTTTTCCGTTACCCTGCTGATCCAGCAGGGTACCATAACTGACATAACTCATTCTCCTGATATCACTGTTCGTTGATTTCTTCAATAACTTTTTTAAAATATCTTCTGCATCATCATATTTCTGCATAGCTATCAGCGTAGATGCTTTTTCCTCCAGAGCCGTTTCATTATCCGGCTCGGCAGCCAGTGCTGCATCGTATTTTATAATCGCTGCGGCATAATCTCCTTTATCATGGAGAGCAACACCTTCTTTGATGAGATCGTGAGCTAATTGGGCATTAACAAATAATTGCGTAGTAAGCAGCACGCTCAGGAGAAGAACGTATTTCATATGGATGGTTTATGTGGTTTAGTTTAAACGAGATTCCAATATAGGTATTTTATGGCTGATTTCTAAGCCGTAAACGGTCATGACAGTTATTGGGTTTTATAAAATAAAATGTTGAATTCCATACCAGTGCGCCGGTATTATTCACAAAACGTTGCATCTATTCCCCATTTATTCATGGCTTTGCCTCAAAACCGGTTCGCATAGTTTTTGCCGACATGATGATGTAGTGCATTGAGTTTTTACATAATCCCACAACATGAATCTGAGAAAAGAATTAATTGCGCTGGTTGTATCCCTTTTTACAATAACAATTTGCCACGCTCAGGATACTGTGACGACAGTACCTGATACCCTGGTAAGCGTGAATGAACCAGTAAAAAGTATTGTTCCTGACAAACCTTCTTTTTCTAATCAACAGCATTATAAATTAAATCTTGCGGTTGATATTCCGGTCACTGCTATCACATCCGGTACCACCTTATATGGTTTCTCGAAAATATATAATAAAAGACGCCTGACTCCGGAAGAAGTGGCGGGTCTTGATCCAAGGAATATAAACCGGTTTGATCGCTCTGCTACCAAACATTATAGTGAACCTGCGGAAAAAATAGCCAATTACATTTTTTATGGTGCGATGCCATTACCGGTTATATTTCTTCTTGATAAAAAAACACGCAAAGATTTTCCCAAACTAGCTACGTTGTATCTTGGATCAATGGGTGTGACTGGTATTATCTATGTCAGCGCTGTTCATTTTGGTAGCCGCTATCGTCCTTATGTATATAATCCAAAGACACCGCTGGATTTTAAACTGAGGGGCGGGTCCAGGAACTCATTCTTTGCCGGTCATCCATCATTGGTTGGAACTTCTACTTTCTTTATGGCAACTGTATTATCAGAATATCATCCGGAATCAAAAGTGAAATGGTTGTACTATACCATTGCTGGTCTTGCGACTGCCGGAACAGCTACCTGCCGTTATTTAGGTGGAAGACATTTTCCCTCTGATCTGCTGATTGGCGTTACACTCGGCCCGCTATCCGGTATATTGATCCCGACTCTTCATAAGAATAAGGATCTATCTAAAAGAAAAACAGCGATCATG
>JBDTPD010000194.1:0-7226 GCA_039932855.1 Chitinophagaceae bacterium
GAACACACGTACCAAACCAGGTGGCCTTACCCGGTGCTCCCTCGACCCAATTGCTGACGACACTAAACTTTGTCCCCTTAAAGTCGATAATGAACCCCTGCACCATCTCGCCGTTGCACTTGGGGCACTGAATGGCTTTCGTACTCATGCTCAAACCTCCTGAAAAGGAATTGGAAGAAGTTGTCATATGTTGAATATATTATTCTACTGCCAAAATCTGCATTAAGGCAAATTTACAATAAATCACATCAGTTATTGGCTCCAGTCCCGTGCACAAAACCCCGACAATCATTGTCGGGGTTTCCAATTCTTTAAGGAGTGTATATTCCTGCAAGTATACATCGTAGTAAATGAAGTATTTCTGCGACGCTAGCCAGTTGAATATTCCCCGCGTCATATACAGTGCATGATGTATTATGGGAAAATAATGACTGCTGTGGAGTAATAGAGTAAGTATTGTAAATGGTACCATTATCATACCTGTCAAATTGCGCAACCATTGCACCACTGCCATGATCCCAATAAAAGTAATATACCCCCTGTACCATATCTTCAGGATCTATGAATTGAGTTGTGGCTGATTTTGTAATATCGGCCTTTCCGGAAGGTATGAAACCGAAAGTGCAAATAGAAACCAACAGCAGGATTAATAATCCTCTGCCAATGTGTGTCTTTTTCATAACTGATAGGTTTAGGTTTATTGTTTAATGATTATTTGGACTATGACGTTGATTACATTTTTCTGTATTTCCTGCAAACACCCTTTCATCTATTAACGTGTTGACAATAAAAGACGTGTTTCATATTAGAGATTTTTATACTTAAAGATAGCGTTAAATTATAATGGGACATCAACAAAGGAGTAAAACGCTAATATCTTTTGACAATTTCAGTTTGTTTTCTGAAGCAGTATACCAGAAAGATTATAGACAGCTTTTGGAAAGCCGGTGTGTAGCAGGAGCAGCATTCGAAGAGCCTTCTTTTTATATTGTTGTTTATGTCAAAGAAATAGATGTGTCTTGTTGCTGAATGCCAACTAATTCAATGCTTGATTTCCACAATTCAGCCTGGTAAGTCTTGTTATAAGAATCGGTTGATGATTGAGTTACTTTACCCTCTGAATAATAAATTCCATTCAACTGTCGTAATTCTTTTGAGAAAGCAAGGTTCGCCAATCTGCTTCCCGATGTTGCTGGCGAATTAGTGTTTTTGCGAAAGTATTTCATCATTGGCATTACGTTCTTCCACATAAATCGTTAAACTGCCGGATAACTTTTTGCTAAACCTGTTCCAGGTGTTAGTCACGGATCAAATGCATTTACTCTTATGTTTTTATCTGACAACTTTTCGTGCAGAATGTATGTGGTTAGTATGTTACATAATTTTGAAGTAGAATATCTTCTTTGCCCCACGATATTTTCTTTTTCAGAACTTTCTTTTGGGAAGGCTAATTCTCTGCCGCTTGTATAAACAGGGGGCTTAATCGCTGTTTTTGTTGTCGGGTCGTGTGTATCGCTTGCTGTGAATGTAATGCTGCTGTCCTTTTCCATACAGGGGAGCAACAATAAGATAAGATAAAATGACCCCTATTTTTTGAAGTGAATTTATTTTGTCAGTTAAACCAGCGTTAATCAGGCTCCCGGGAAGTTTCTCAACACCCGTCGGCTTTAACCCTAAGATAGATGGTGCTGATAAAATTTGAATTTGTTGCTTCATTAAGTAGCCGCTAACTGCATTTGCGAAATGGCAAGTACTTCGCAAATACATTCTGACCAGCGTGATTTACGAAACTTGCAAACTGACTAAATGAAGGTATCAATTTATCATATATGGAACGCATCCTGTTATGAGGAGCCTTGAATTAATGCAATACCTTTTTTGTATAGGTCTGGCTTAATATGATTCAACAGATATATGAATATAGAAAGTCTATTATACATTTTAAAACACTATCATAAGTGTTTTTTCTTAAATTTAACCGATTGGAAAAATGTAAGTTTTTCTATTTCCTGAAAACATATCTTATTGTAGCTTCGCTTCAAAGCTAACCACCATATCAAGCTTCTGAAAAACACTAAAACCACCAACTATGTCTTACTACCACCATTTTTGCCATGCGCCTTTTATCCTTTCATGCAACGTATCCGTAATAAGCGTTGCCCCATTTTCATATTTACTTAACGGATGAATTAACCTGTGTAATCGATCAAAAGATTAATCACTGATTCTTTAATTCAACTTTTTGTTTTACACCTGCATGTTGTATGTCATCATCGTAACCATCGGTGAAAGTACAACCTATGATTTTTCAGGTGTATCCAATGCAATAAAATTTATCCGTTATGCTTGAGATTTTTAAAACGTATATCCAGGGGAAAGGAGAAGTTTCTGACGAGCAGTTTGAACTTGTTAAGCCATTGCTGAAACCCATGAAAGTAAATAAAGGAACGCTGTTGTTGAAGAAGGGAGAAATCTGCCATTATTTTTCCTTTGTAGCTAAAGGATGTTTACGAAGTTATATCCGGGGAGACAATAATAAGGTTCATATCCTTGAGTTCGCACCGGAAAACAGGTGGCTGGGGGATTCTGTGAGTATGTTCAGAGAAACCGGTTCAATGTTTTATATTGATGCCGTTGAAGACACTGAAATGCTTTTATTGGGAAAGGATTTCTTTACTGAAATGCCTGTGTTGTTCCCCGATTTTTATTTGACATATATTCATCACATGCATATCTCGGTTCGGAATATCCACAAACGATTGGTGCATTTGTTGGGATCAAGCGGGCATGAGCGATATCTTGATTTTATTGAAACCTATCCAGATCTGGGAGTAAGATTGCCACAACATATGATTGCCTCTTATCTTGGTGTGTCACCTGAATCACTAAGTCGCATCCGTAATCGTCTTTCACATAAATAAGTAAGATATTTTAATAATAATCCTCACTGCCTGTTCGAATTCAGATACAGGTAGGAAAAAATATTATGTATAACCATCACAGGAATCGATTTTATTTTCTGTAACTACTTCAATTTTTTACCATTAGTCAAGAAATTGTCGCAGACTCAATCTTGTATTGGAAGTTCATTAACCGCAAGTTAGTTTTATGCGAATGACAGATAAGTGTAAACAATACAATTATTGTTTGTTTATCTGGTTATAATATAAAGCACCAATATCAATCCGAAACCTGAAAAGGACGATCTATGAAAAACACCAATCACCCTGTAAATAAGGTGACTTCCACCTTATTAATTGAAATTCTTTTTGTGTGGATATTACTGGGTATTGCGACCCATGCAATATCTCAGGATCGCACGACGGATTTTCAGAATCCACGCATAGAGTCTAATCCAATATACGAGGTCAATAGCCAGTCGCATATATTGGTAAACCAGTCAATCATTGCTTCTTCTTCCGAAACATCGGATATAAAGGAACATATTCCGGATATCACTCCGGATAAATTATTTGCTGTTGCTTTTACAGGACAACCGGCTAACAGCAGCATTTGTGAAACAAACAATACCAGCTTTTCGGTAACGGCAACAGGAACAGGTACTCTTACTTATCAATGGCAGGTGAGCACTGATGGAGGAAGTACTTTTGCAAATGTTATCTCTTCCCCGGTATATACCGGAGTCTCCACTGCCACCCTTCAAATTACCGGCGCTGTATTTTCCATGAATAATTACCGGTACAAATGCATAGTCACAGATAATTCCGGCAGCACTCCATCAACGGCTGGTATACTTACAGTAAATCCTGCTCCGGTTGCTCAAACGGGTAATGCAGCTGTGGCGATCTGTGCAAACGGTGGCGGTACTATCAGTGCACAGTTTTTCTCCGGTCAAACATATCAGTGGCAGGTAAGCAGCAATAACGGAATAAGCTGGAATAATATTACAGATGGCGGATCTTATAGCGGCACTGCTACGGATATATTAGTCATAAGCAGCCCTGCCTCGCTCAACGGATTTTTATATCGTTATATCACTTCATACGCTACCGGGTGCCCGACTATCAGTGGGGTGGATACACTGCATGTATTGCAACCAGTGATCTCCACTCAGCCAATAGCCACTACCATATGTGTCGGCAGCACAGCCGTATTTACCGCTGCAGCCAGCAGCCCGACAACATTAACGTATCAATGGCAACTGGGAACCTCCAACATTTCTAATAATGCTGTTTATAGTGGTACTACTACACCTGCGCTTACTATTGCAAACACTACCGCTGCAATGGACAGGCAACTTTATCGCGTAGTAGTAAAAGATACGTTGCCCTGTTCTGTGAATTCATCACAGGTGCGTTTATTTGTTATAACACCTCCGTCGATTATTACTCAACCACAGAACGCCAGCATTTGCGCAGGTCTCAATACCAGTTTTACTGTAAGCGCTACAGCGGCAAGTTTAAGTGGCATTGCAGCACTTGCTTATCAATGGCAAACAGATAATGGTAGTAACAACGCAAGTTGGTCTGATATTACCAGCGGAGGAACAAGCGCCATGCTTTCTTTATCGGCAGTCACCATAAGTATGAACGGTTATCATTATCGTGTAAATATCAATACAGGCGCCTGCGGATCGATTACTTCTTCCATAGTAACATTAAGTGTAAGAAGTTCCGGGACATGGTTAGGCGCAGTAGATACTAACTGGCATGTGGCTGGTAACTGGTGTGGTGGAGTTCCCGTAAGTAGTACTGATGTATTGATTCCAAACTGGGCCCCCCGTATGCCAACGATCAGCAACGCAACAGGAGTTGCTTATTCACGAAGTCTGACTATCGAGAACAATGCAAAACTTACCATCTTCGGCGGCAGCACATCTATGAGCGGTCCATTTGATATACAAGGCACCGTTGCATATACTGCTAATGCAAATCAACCGGTATTACCAGCAGATCATGGTTCACTTGAAATCAATGGCAATGGTAATAAATCATTGCAGATAAGCACCGGTATCATTCACAATCTTGTATTGGGTGGCGCTGCTAAACTTGTAACAGGTACTAATATTTTGACAATGAAAAATGGCAGTAATCCCATTAGCGGTGCTGTCTTTTCATCAGCGGCAAATAGTTGGATCGTAACAGGCAATGGCGCCAGTGGCGCTGCCAACACAGGTCTTGGTGCGCTGAGATATGAACAACTCGATGCTACTGATGGAAATATTATTTTCCCTGTTGGCCCCACTTCGGCAAGCTTCAATCCCGCCCGTTTACAAAACAATGGAATAGCTGATAACTATTCCATGGCAGTAAGCGATCAACCAATACCCGGTGTCATAGCTGATTTAAGTATCAATCGTCATTGGTTACTATCTGAAACAATTGCCGGTGGCAGTAACCTGTTCCTGCAATTGCAATGGAATAATAATGAAGAGCAATCTGCATTCTTCCGGGGACAATCAGAAATTATCCGTTCAAACGGAGCATACATTGTTGAAAGAAGTGCGACAGGCGTTGCCCCGGGAACAGATCCCTATACACGGGGAGAAGGTTCTTTTGTTAGCCCGTCAAGATTCAGCGTAGCTACTTATGCGGCTGCGACCGTATTGCCGGTAAAATTATTATCCTTTACTGTTCATAAACTCAATGATGCCTCTGCCAGCCTGGTATGGCAAACAGATGATCAGCCTACGGAAGTTCTATACATCATCGAGCGTTCGGAAGATGGACAGCATTTTAACGTTATTGGGAAAGTGCAAAGTGAGTCCGCAACAACCCTTTATAATTTCATAGATAGCAAGACTGCTGGCAATATAAGCTGGTATCGGCTACACATGATATCAGGAGGAAAAGAAAACTCCTACAGCCGTACAATACAACTGATCAATTATGATAACCATGCCAGGATCACGCTCAGGCCTTCGGTTACTGACAAAGAGGTTACCAATCTTTCACTGTCATTACCACAGCAGGAAGACATAGTGATCAGGATACTTGACATAACCGGTCGACTGTATTCACGACAATCTGTTCAATTGAGTAAAGGAGAACATTCTCTGCCATTAAATATCGGTTCTCTGATGCATGGAATTTATTATGTGCAAGTGGCCGGCACTCATAATATCAGGCAGGTATTAACATTGATAAAACAATAATAAACAAATAATAACCCGCTGCATTCATCAGTATTATAAACCGACAATCGATACTTGACGGTATCTAACCAACTGTATTAATCAATAATTCAATCCAGGTATGAAAAAAATTCTACTATTAAGATCAACCAGGTTTATTCTATTTTTCTTTTCCACCTTAATGGTTAGCGACAGGTTGCTGGCCAACAATGATCGACCAACTCCTTCCTGTCCTATTGTGACAGAACGATTCCAGGGATTGGGTGACGGGACCACTGTCAATAACAGTAGTACCGGCTGGTACCTCGATGCCTCTCATGTGCTTGGTACAGGATACTTCGCTGTTAAGTCCAACCGTTTTCATGCCCAGGAGCTGGGCGGGGAGGGGATATGGTATTCGAAAGTATTTTCTGTAACTGGTTACAGCAATTTCCAGGCTGCCGTAAAAGTAACGGCAGAAGGAGACATGAACAGCTCAGAATATGTCAAGATTTATTATAAAATAAACGGAGGCGCTGAAACATTGCTTGATTCGCGTACAGGTAATTTCGGTACCATCGATTTTATTTCACCAGTGCTGACCGGTAATAATGTTCAGCTCGTTGTTAAAATATATAATTATAATAACGGCGGATCACAAACGTCCAAGTATTATATTGAAGAATACAGGGTCTTTAAAGAACAAGGGCCCTGCGCGGTTGGTATTTCTGTTTCCGCATCAACCAGCAATGGCGGTGCACTTACCTGTTCCAATCCTTCTTTAACATTATCTGCCAGTTCTCCTGCTACAGGTACAACCACCTGGAGCTGGACAGGACCGAATAGTTTTACCTCCACGTCGCAAAACCCTGTGATCACTACTGCTGGTACTTACACTGTGGTGGGAACAAATGCGGCTGGTTCAGGGTCAGCGACAGTAACGGTTACTGATAATAAAGCGGCCCCTGTTGTTACTGCAACGGGTGGAGCATTGGCATGCGGTGCCAGCGTTACCCTGAATGCCACATCTTCCATCAGCGGATCGACTTTTAGCTGGACAGGCCCTGGTAGTTTTACCAGCACATTACAAAATCCATCAGTTAGTGTAGCCGGAACTTATACAGCGACCGTAACGAATGCTAATGGATGTACT
>JBDTPD010000195.1:0-7207 GCA_039932855.1 Chitinophagaceae bacterium
GGTGCTGAATGAGTTTAAACTATTTGTTGAGAACAAGTATGATGAATTAAAGAGTGCCAGTTCAGGTAGCGCCCAGCTTATCACTGATATAGATCTTTCTTTACCCGGCGATGCTATTCCGATGGGTGGCCGTCATCCTATCACGTTGATGAAAAATCGTATCATCTCTATCTTCCAACGATTGGGTTTTGCAGTGGCCGAAGGTCCGGAGATCGAAGATGACTGGCACAACTTCACCGCGCTTAATTTACCTGAGCACCATCCGGCGCGTGATATGCAGGATACATTTTATGTACAACAAAATCCTGATTGGTTATTACGCACGCATACAAGTAATACGCAGATACGTGAGATGGAAAAAGGTAAATTGCCGATCCGTGTTATTTGTCCCGGTCGTGTTTATCGCAACGAAACAGTCAGCGCCCGCAGTCACTGTTTCTTTCACCAGGTAGAAGGATTATATATTGATGAAAATGTTTCGTTCGCTGATCTGAAGCAAACGCTTTATTTCTTCGTCAAAGAAATGTATGGAAAAGATGTGCGGGTTCGTTTTCGGCCCTCCTATTTTCCTTTTACAGAACCCAGTGCCGAAATGGATGTAAGTTGTTTTATCTGTGGTGGCGTGGGTTGTAATATTTGTAAAAAAACGGGTTGGGTAGAAATTCTTGGTTGTGGTATGGTACATCCAAACGTTTTACAGAATTGCCATATCGATCCTGCTAAATACAGTGGCTTTGCTTTCGGTATGGGTGTAGAGCGTCCTGCAATGCTGAAATATGGTATCAATGATATCCGTTTGTTCAGTGAGAATGATCTGCGGTTTTTGAAACAATTTAACAGTGCCATCTGATTGACTGCGCTGCAAAGTTGAGGACAGAATCGTAATATTGTCTATCAACACTATTATGCTGCGCCGCATTTTTATATTACTACTTTTTTTCATTCCTGTCATCTCTTTCTCACAGGATCTTACCGGCACCTGGGAAGGTGCAGGCGGCGGATGCAGTTATGCAAAGATCTGCATCATGCGTTATAAGGATACTTATATTGGTTACACCTACGATGTAGGCATGGGCCACTGCAAGGCAAATCTTATCGCTACTTACAATACAGACAATAAGAAATTCAAAGGCATTAATAATGGTATGATTGAAAAGACATTTCTTCATACCCAGTCGAGGTATAATCTTTCTTATGTAATTCTCGATGGCAAGGAAAAACTTACCGGGTCAATTTTGCCAAAGGCAAGAGCGCTTAGCCTGGGACTTGGTCAACCGATCTCTTATACCCGTGTCAGCGATAAAGTAGATACGACTGTGTTCATGCAAGAGTGGTTAACGAAAAATGTTCCCGCAGAGTCAGTGACTGATTCTTTGGCGATAGCCGATACTCCGGTAACAATAGACAGCACTACTACCACAACTGCTATTGTTGCGCTACCGCTGGCAAAAGTTCCTTCGCCTGCTGATAGTATTATCATTGATAGAAACAAACGGACCACTGATACTATTTCTGTCATCAGCACCAATGAAAAAGAATTAATCATCAAACTGATGGATAATGGTGTAGTAGATGGCGATATGGTCAGTATTATTCATAATGGAAAAGTGATTGCTGAAAGGATCGGTGTAACAGAAACACCTTATGAATTAAAGATCCCGATTGGCCCGGACAATGAAACGCAGGAAATCGTTCTCGTAGCACATAACGTTGGTTCTATTCCTCCCAATACCGCGCTTGTTATCATTGATACTCCTTCCAAACAATATCGATTGACTGCTTCTACTGATCTTGGCAAGAATGCAATGATCATTTTTAAATACAAAGAATAGCCACATCTCTCCCTATCATTTGTTCCCATGGTTGAAACCATGGGCTAAGGGTGTTCACTATCGTCACAATTTTTCTATTTCTTATTTATCGCTATTATAAATCGCCGAAGGCGATATCCATGCATCCGTAGCTGACTAACACCTATTTTATAAGTGTTCAAAAGAGTCATGCTCTTAATACAATAAAACACTGACTGCCGATTGCCTACTGCCAACTGCCGACTGACTACTATCTTTGCAGCCAAATTCAACAAGCTTGGAAGTAAACAGTATTTGCATTTGCGGAGCAGGAACCATGGGCAGTGGTATCGCACAGGTATCAGCACAATCAGGATTTTATACCATCCTTTATGAATTAAATGCTGCCGTACTGGAAAAAGCAAAGACTTCCATAGAAAAAGATTTACAAAAACTGGTTGACAAAGGAAAAATAACCGCCGAACAAAAAGCAAAAACATTACAACGCATTCTTTTCACCAGCGATCTCCAGATTTGCCAGGCCGATGTATTTATTGAAGCCATTATCGAAAAACCCGGCATCAAATCAGGATTATTCAATCAACTTGCAGAAATGAATCATAGCGAATGCATTTTTGCTACCAATACTTCTTCTTTATCCGTCACAGCCATTGCTGCTCCGGTAAAAAATCCTGAGCGGGTGATCGGTATGCACTTTTTCAATCCTGCCCCGTTAATGAAATTGGTAGAGGTGGTAAATACCAGTTATACCAATGAAAAAACAACACAAACTATTCTCGAATTGACACGCGCTATGGGAAAAACGCCGGTGCTCTGCAAAGATTCACCCGGCTTTATTGTAAACCGTGTGGCGAGACCTTACTATATAGAATCATTACGACAGGTTGAACAGGATGTAACAGATTTTGCACAGGCTGATCGTTTACTGGAAGCAACTGGTTTTAAAATGGGTCCATTTAAATTAATGGATCTGATAGGAAATGACGTGAACTATGCCGTGAGTGTTTCTGTATATGAACAATCAGGAAATCCTGAACGGCTGAAACCTTCACCGATACAAAAGGAAAGAGTAGACAAAGGTGAGTTTGGTAAAAAAACTGGTAAAGGATACTATCAATATTAAAAAGGAAGTAGGGAATGGCAAGTGGCGGGTAGGGCTCGTCATCCCACTTGCTACTAGCCATTCCCCATTTACATCAATTGACAAACATTAACTATAAACAGACCCGGATCCTGGTAACAGGCGGCACAGGTTTTCTCGGCTCTTATATTATAAAAGCGCTGGTAGAAAAAGGATATTCTGTTCGTGCCATCCGTCGCAGTACAGCAAAGCTGCCTTCTTATATTGCTGCTCCCATATTAGATAAGGTAGAATGGGTAGAAGGTGATATTCTCGATGTATTATCACTCGAAGATGCTATGGATGGAATTGACATGGTTATTCATGCTGCAGCAATTGTTTCTTTTCAGAAGAAAGAAAGAAAAAATATGTACCTCGTCAATGTAGAAGGTACAGCCAATGTGGTGAATATTGCATTGGAAAAAAATATTAAGCGCCTTCTGTATGTCAGTTCGGTGGCAGCACTCGGACGAACCGCACACGGCGGACATGTCAATGAAGAAAAGAAATGGGAAGAAAGTAAAGTAAATACACACTACGCAAAGAGCAAGAATAAAGCGGAGCTCGAAGTATGGCGCGCGATGGGTGAAGGATTAGAAGCGGTCATCATCAACCCAAGTACCATTCTTGGGTACGGTGATTGGAACAATAGTAGTAATGCTATTTTCAAAACAGTATACAATGAATTCAAATGGTACACACCCGGCATCAATGGATTTGTAGATGTGGAAGATGTAGCGAAAGCAACGGTGTTGTTATTAGCGTCAGCTATTACTGAACAACGTTTTGTTGTCAATAGTGATAACTGGTCCTTTCAAAAACTGATGTATGCTATTGCCGACAATTTTCACAAGAAAAGACCTGCCCGGCAAACAACTCCTTTCCTGATCAAACTTGGCTGGCGCGTTGAAAAGATCAAATCGCTTTTTACAGATCACAAGCCATTATTGACAAAAGAGAGCGCCCGGGTGGCTCATAGCCAGACCCTTTTTGAAAACGATAAAATACTAAAGGCATTACCGGGATTTTCATTCACTCCATTGGAGGAAAGTATCAAAAGAGCCTGCGAAAAGTACCTTGATGAGGCACGGAAGTTGCAACCTTAGCGGGAGGAAATGTATCTTTATAGTTCATTATCAATAATATTCTATGAAACCGGCAACTTATCTATTACTCCCCCTTTTCATATGCTTTTCGGTATTGGCGCAGGCCCAGATCACTATTTCCGGAAAAGTAGTTGATTCTATATCACGTGAACCGTTGCAGGGCGCAAGTGTATTTGCCCAGAATACAACCCAAGGGACTATCACCAACAAAGACGGAGAATTTTCATTAACGCTCAAATCAGGTGGATATGAATTAATCCTGAGTTTTACCGGTTACCAAACACAACAGTTCCAGATCACCGATAATAAAAGTCAGCAGTTGACCATCTCCATGATGAAAGAAGATAAAACGCTTGGTGAAGTAGTGATACAAAGCAGTAATGAAGTAGCAGATGGCTGGGAAAAATATGGCGACTTCTTCCTGAATAATTTTATCGGCAATACTCCATTCTCCAAAAAATGTGCGATACAGAATAAAGACGTTGTAAAATTTTTTTACTACCGTCGCAGCGATAAGCTGAAAGTATTGGCCACAGAGCCGATTGTTATCAGCAATGACGCACTGGGATATGATCTTCGCTACCAGCTCGATTCATTTGTTTATTATTATAAAACGGATGTAAGCTTATATCGCGGCACTTGTTTCTTTTCAGAAAAAGAAGGTAGTGGCCCGCAGCAACTCGCCTGGAAGACCAATCGTAAGAAAGCTTATTTCGGATCAAAGATGCAATTCATGCGTTCATTGTATGATAGCACCGTTACCAAAGATGGATTTAATATAAGCTTGCTCGATGAAAACGATACACATAAATTCAATAAGATGGCCGTACCACTGGCACCTGAATATTATGGTGTTGTTGATTCGCTGTTCCAGGTAGAATTGTACTATCCTACCAAATTCAGTGTTACCTATCTGAAAGCAGTTCCTGAAGATGATTACCTGAGACAACATAAATTACCATTGAACGTCGGTGTACAGGTTTCTTATATTGAACTTCTCAATCCGATTGCTATCAAACAAAATGGTTATTTCTTCGAGCAGAAAGACTGGATCAATGAAGGTTACTGGAGTTGGAAGAATTTAGCGGATATGCTTCCCTTTGACTATATGCCCTGAAATAATTCAAAAATAAAAAGTCAAAAACCAAAATATCAGGTTGATATTTTGGTTTTTGACTTTTTACTTTTGAATTTATTTTTATTTCCCCATAATTTTCTCCCACAACTGCGGTATCCTCTTTATCCATACCAGTTCTTTCATCTTTTCTTTTGCCTCGATAGCAGGTGAACCGAAGTAAGACTTACCACCTTCCAATGATGCAGGTACACCACTTTGAGCATAGAGCACGGCATCTTTACCAATCGTTAATGTTTTACTCACTCCTACCTGTCCCCATAAAATGACATTGTCTTCAATGTTTGTAGCGCCGGCAATACCAACCTGGGCAGCAAACAGACAATTTTTTCCAACTACAGTATCATGGCCTATATGTACGAGGTTGTCGATCTTGGTACCATCTCCGATATATGTATCGCCGCTTACGCCACGGTCGATCATACAACCCGCTCCTATCTCTACACCATTACCAATGACTACACGGCCGCAACTCAGCATACGTTTATAATGGATATCGCGGTTTGTTTTTTTATTATAATAAAATGCATCGCTGCCGATTACTGCTCCAGCCTGAATTACTACATCATCTCCAATCACACAGTGGTCAAGTATGGTAACATTAGGGTAGATAACACAATTTTTACCAATACTAACCTTGTTACCGACATAAGCACCCGGCATAATAGTAGTGCCGGTACCGGCAACAGAAAAATCACTGATCATTTTCAATGAAGGAGCAAAAGGTCTGAAATGATTAACGATAGTTTGATAAGCTTCAAACGGATCATTTGTTACCAGCAATGCTTTTCCTTCGGGAAATGAAACCTTTTTATTGATAATGATAAAACTTGCTGCTGAATTGATACAAGTATCATAATACTTGGGATGATCTACAAACACCAAATCACCTTTTTCTACTTTATGTATTTCATTAATGCCTGTTGCTGATGCTTTATCATTACCGATAAGTTCAGCATTGATCAATGCAGCAATTTGTGCTAAAGGAACAGGTTGATCGAAACGCATGGCGATATTATTTCCGCAAAGGTAACAGGTAAGAACTGCCCGATAGTAGCTTTCAACCGTATTTATACTGCGGAATCGCTTTTTGAGCAGATTTTTCTAAAAAAATTTTTTAGCCCTTCTTTAACCATTTTTATGAAGTATCTATTGATAAATTATATGCATGATGTTGTTGTTGTCATTATTCAATGTATAAACAATAATAAAAATCATTCTTATGAAACCTTTGCTGCACAAGGATTACAAAAGATTGATAAAAAATGATTCAATGATTGATATGTTTGTGCGCATTTGTTTTTTTATAAAAAAGGATACGAAACATCAACTAAACACTTACCATTATCCACAGTATTAAATAAAATGTGAATAAAATTCCTTTAGATTTTTTTTTGGATAGTAAAAAATATATTTAATATTGTGATGGGAATTTCGTTTTCCCTGTACTTACTAACCCATCCATATAATGATCCCTTCGATTTTTCGAAGGGATTTTTAGTTTCTGCTCCTTTACCAAAACTATCATAAGACATAAAACAAACTCATTAACTATAGTTGATGTAAAGAAATAAGATCGGTTGAGCTTATTAATGATAAATAAATCTTGTATTGTAGTAATGGCCCTTAGCCCATGGTTTCAACCATGGGTTGGTGCCGATAGCGAATGATCAAAAATTATTGACAGGGTTCTGATTATTGTATCATCATTAAAACATCTTTGGTTGTTCAGGGAGATCATCATATTAGATTCCCATGGTTGAAACCATGGGCTAAGGGCCAGTCAAACAAATAACCAATGAACTATTAATTCACGGATTTAATGCGGACATTCATGAAGGCATAGTAAATCTATAGAACCAGACAATCCAAAGAGATCGGTAGCTTCCATCCACATTAATGACCATCATTTCCATCATCCATCTTATCTTCAGGACATTAAGGACAATAACAATAATTCAAATACCTTTACCAATAATCAAAAATCCATTTCATGCTGAAATCCATGACCGGTTTTGGAAGATCTGAAAATAAC
>JBDTPD010000196.1:0-7183 GCA_039932855.1 Chitinophagaceae bacterium
GCCAGGATAGATCGCCGGATGTGGAATTTAAATTCATCGGGGGTTGATTGATTGGATTTGAAGCTTCCACGTACGATAGGTTATTTAACTCATTTTGATACAACTCTACTTTTTTATATAAATCCCCTTCCAGTGGTAAATAAATAATATGCTCTTTGTCGAAGCCCAGATTTTTATTCTGAATATAATTTACTTGTTTCGATATTGCCAACATCCCAACGATTAAAAATGCAGATAAAGCAAATTGCACAATGACCAAAGCTTTGCGTACTGATGCGACATTGCCAGTTTGAGTAACAGTGTTGCCTTTTAATATTCGTACTGGTTTAAAAGAAGCTAAAAACAAGGATGGATAACTACCGGCGATAATTGAGGTAACAATAACAAGGACTATAATGGTACCCCATAGGACAGGTTGAGAAAAATCTAATTGAATCTGCTTGTCGAATAAATGATTGAAGGCAGGCAAAATGAGCAATGTAATCACTATTGAAAGCAGGGTTGCCAGTATGCAGGTTAAAAGTGACTCAGTCATAAACTGGCCAATCAAAGAAGATTTTCTGGCACCAGCAACTTTGCGTATACCTATCTCTTTGGCTCGCAGTGATGCTCTTGCTGTAGCCAGGTTCATAAAATTCATACATGCAATCAGCAAAATAAAAATAGCTATTGCGGCAAAAATTTTTACATATTCAATGCGGCCGCTTCCGGTTGGCTTTCCGTTCTTATAATCAGCATACAAATACAAATCAGTGACGGCTTGCAGTGTTGGATAATTCGGCCTGAACCCTTCGGGCGCAAGTTTTGGATAAATGGTACGCAAGGCCCGCGCAGTATTTAACAGATCTGACTGGGGTTTTAGTCTTACGTAGGTTAAAAAAGAAATATTACCCCAGGTTTTCATCCAGTCTTGTTCCTGTTCTTTAAAATTTATCATCCAACTGAATTGTATGGTGCTGTTGTGCGGAATGTCTTCTATCACTGCACCGACTTTGTACTCCTTATTGTTATCAATTCTTATTGTTTTGCCAATGGCAGCGGGTGTATTAAAATATTTTTCGGCTATTTTTCTTGTAATAACAATCTGATCAATGTTACGAATTGCTTCGTCAGCATTGCCATCGAGTGTTTTAAATGGAAATACTTTAAAAAATCCGGGAGTTGCGTACGTGCCTTTTTCTTTCAATGTCTTATCTCCGACAGTAAACAAAACATCACGGCTATACGTCATTTTTGTAGCCTGCTCAACTTGAGGAATATTATTTTGAATCGCTTCCGCCAGCGGCCCCGGGCAGGCTGTCATCGTTACTGTATCGCCATTAAAAGGGGCATTTACATGCACCTCGTAAATATTTTTTACCCCTGGAAAATTTCGGTTATAGCTCAGTTCATCATTTACCCAAAGCCAGATCAGCAAACTGCAGGATAAACCAATCGCCATACCGAAAACATTAATGAATCCAGTGAGTTTGTTCCTTGTCATATTCCGCCAAGCGGTTTTGAAGAAGCTTTTAATCATACCGGAGACAGATTGAGTTTTTAATAAATGGACGAGACACCCGCTTAAACCGTTAGAAATATGCCACTTTTTCAGCCTATTGATTTTCAAGGTATAAGGGTATTTGAAATTTATGATAATGTCCGGAAGTGATACAATGGTTGTCCGGTGACGGGTCAATGTTTATAAGGATCTGATCTCAAGAAGTAAAATTGGAAGATTAATTTTTATCCTGGTACTTCAATTCAGAAGATTAAGAGAGGTAAAGTGTGGTTAAGTTATGGAATAGGTTACTTCCCAATACAAAATTTCGAAAAAATATAATCCAGCATCTCTTCATTATTCACTTCTCCCGTTATTTCTCCCAAATAATGAAGCGCCCTGCGGATATCAAGCGCTAACAGATCCCCCGGCAATTGATTATCTAATCCTGCTTTTATATCAATCAATGACTTCTCTGCTTCCTTCAATGCATGATAATGACGTGCATTGGTAACGATTGTATTTTCTGTTTCAATTTGTCCCTTGATAACAGCATCAGCCATTCGTGTTTTTAATATTTCAATACCGGTTCCTTTTTTCGCAGAAATAAAAACGGTATCACCACTACCTGCAAACTTTTCTTTTGCTGCTGCTTCTTCATCGATTTTGTTGATGACCACTAAATGATTCAATCCGTGTGCATTCAATTCATTCTTCCATCGTTCCAGTTCTGCTTTATCTTCTTTTACATCGAACATGATCAATACCAGTTCTGCCTGTTTCATTTTTGCCAGGCTTCTTTCCATACCAGCACTTTCAATGACATCATGTGTATGCTGACGAATACCGGCAGTATCAATCAGCCGAAATAATATTCCATGAATATTAATTACTTCTTCAATGGTATCACGCGTAGTACCGGGAATATCACTGACAATAGCGCGGTTCTCATTCAACAATGCATTCAGCAAGGTTGATTTACCGGCATTAGGTTTACCAATAATAGCAACGCTTACGCCGTTCTTGATCACATTGCCTACCTGGAATGAATGAATCAATGTACCTGTGGATCGGCTCAATTGTTCAATCAGGTTATAGAAAGCGGTGCGATCAGCAAACTCTACATCTTCCTGTGAGAAATCAAGTTCAAGTTCGATCAATGAAGCAAACTGTATTAATCGTTCACGCAATTCTTTTAATTCGGAAGAAAATCCACCGCGCATAGTATGCAAAGCGGCTTTGTGAGAGGCGTTGGTGTTGCTTGCAATGATATCGGCAACAGATTCTGCCTGTGCCAGATCAAGTTTGCCATTGAGAAAAGCGCGCTGGGTAAATTCACCGGGTTTGGCTAATCGTGCGCCTTTGCTGATACAGGCACTGATGATTTGTTGATGAATGTAAGGGGAGCCATGACAACTGATCTCGATCACATCTTCGCCGGTATAGGAGCGCGGACCTTTGTATAAAGAAAGTACAACTTCATCCAATACTTCTCCGTCGAGTTTTAAATAACCGACATGTAATGTATGTGATGGTTGCTGTTCAATATTCTTTGAAGGGAATAATTGATTGATGATATCGAATGATTTGTTTCCACTCAGCCTGATGACACCAATGGCACCGATACCCTGGGGAGTAGCGAGGGCAATGATTGTGTCGTCCCATCCGGTTAATTTTTGCATTGCGCAAAATTACGGTTTAGGTTTCACGCGGTGGCGCGGCGATGAAATACATTTCACGCAAAGACGCTAAGGTTTCGCAAAGTCGCAAAGAGTCTTCTATATTTAGTAAATCCTTTGCGTCTTTGCGAAACCTTAGCGTCTTTGCGTGAAATTCAGCGAATAAAAAAGCCCCGGAAATAAATCCGGGGCTTATAAAAAATCATTTACTGAATTATTACTCTGAAGTTACACGGAAAGTGATCGGTTGTTTCCGGTAGGCATTTACACTGCGTCCGTTTTGAATCGCCGGAACCCAGGCTGGCCCTTTCTGAATAACTTTCACCGCTTCTTTTTCCATTCCATATCCGTGGTTGGTCAACGCTTTCACGTCACTGATGGTACCATCTTTACTTACCACAAACTGAACGTATACGGTATAAGTTCCTTCCGGTGCCCCGTTATCAACCGGCACGTTCGGATTCAGGTTTCTTTCGAGGTACTTTCTCCAGGCGGCTTCACCACCTTTGAAAGAAGCTTCGATTTCCACTTTTTCGAAGATCTTATTAGGGTCTTCTTTTTGTTCTTCTACCACACCTTTACCATCATCGAGCTGAGCAGGGGCGATAATACCTTCATCTTTCACACCTTCCTGATTTTGTACATCGATCTTCACCTCTTTCAGTTCTTCCTGTGGTGGTGGTGGTTTTTCTACTTCCTCATCCTTTACGATCTTGGGAGGAGTAAATTGTTTCATTTCGATCTTTGGAGGATCTGGTGGCTTTGGTGGAGGAGGCGGTGGTGGTTCCACTTTCTCATCCTGCTTGATCTCTTCCAGAGTGATTTCCTTTACCTCGACCTTTTTATCATTCGAGGAATCCAGCCGGCTGGCAAGGTACGACCCTACCAGTGCGAGCAGCGCTACAGAAGCGGTGATAGCCAATGCTATCCAGATACGCCTTCCGTAAGTTTTACGAAGCTCATATGCACCATATTCCTTGTTCCGGTGCTCGAAGACCAGATCAAGAATATCGGCTGATAATATTTTGTTAGCTTCCATGTTTTACTTTGTTTAAAATTAGATGCGATCAGCACCTTATTCCATAAAATACATCATTTACCGCCTTCAGTTGATTTGATCATATCCAGTTCAGAGCCGGATATCTTCACAATCGCATATCTTTTTACATCGTTGATAGTCATTTCATCCAGAATATCCACGGTGTTTTTATACGTTGCTTCATCATCTGGTTTGATCACCACGAAGAAATCCTGTTGTTTACAATCGTTAGGATCCTTTTTATCTGCTTTAGCTTTCGCTTCGCATTCAGGATCGCCACGATAAGCAGCAATTACTTCGCTTTTCTTTTTGATGATCTCATCCCTGATACCTTTGAAATCAGTTGTCTTGAAAATAGCTGACGCGTTTTCATTAGTCAGTTCACCTTCGTAATAATATACGCGGTCATTTTTTCCAAGCATGACGGTTAACGCACCTGATTGTTTGGTCTTGGTCTGATCTTTTTCGTCCTTGGTATCCTTCGGCATGTTAAGGTTCACTGTCGTAGGAGTATTCATCGTTGTAGTAAAGATGAAGAACGTAATCAGCAGAAATCCCAAATCCACCATGGGCGTCATATCTACCCGGGTAGAAAGTTTTTTGGCTTTCTTAACCCCTGGTCCTTTTTTGTGGCCATTATCGCTACCACCGGTATCTAAACTTGCCATGAGTTATTATTTTTAAAAGTTTTATCTACTAATTTTTCTTACTTAGCCTGTTGCTCTTTCAGCCTGTTTGCCTGTAAGGCAGAACCGGGAGGTGCATCTTCAGGAGAAGTAATCAAATTATACTTCAATTCATCGTTTCTTTTCAGTGCGTCTACCACACCGCCGAAAGTCGGGTATTTGGAAAGTCCGTCACCTTTGATAAGGATCAGTGCTTTCTTACCGACAAAAGCTTGTTTTGCGACAGCGACCCATGATACCAGTTCATTGGTAGCAGAATCAAGAACAGGAATGCCCTGTTGCTTAACACCTGCCTGGTCCTTTGGCGTGTATTGCATCAACTGTTTCAGATTGCTTAATGGTACACCGATCAACGAACCTAACGATAACGAATTCTCGAGATTGTTGATGTCGGTCGGAGAAAGCCCCAGTTGCCTTTCGGTATTAATACCTTCGGCAACCTTTTTGAATGTACCATCTTTGCTATTCTTGGCAGTAACAGAGAAAAACACCCTGCTATCTTTATCGATGGTGATCCACATGGCATCACTTTCTTTCAACTTGTCGGAAGAAACGGAATAAGGCGTTGTTACTTCAACCGGCTCCGGTGGCTTAAATTTCGTTGCCAGCATAAAGAAGGACAGGATCAGGAATGCCACGTCAACAAACGGGGTCATATCCGTATCCGTACTCTTTTTTGGCATTTTTACACTCGGCATTGCTCAATTATTTATAATTAGATGAATATTGTTCAATTTTCCACACAATTCCGCCTACTATTATTTGTACATAGAAGCGAAGCTTTGTGTCAGGGTGAAACCTGATTCATCAATGCCGTAAGTGATTGAGTCTATTTTAGTTGTGAACACGTTATACATGATCAGGGATAACGCTGATGTACCGATACCGAGGGCTGTATTGTACAAGGCCTCAGAGATACCAACCGCCAAACTACCTGCATCACCTGCACCGCCGCCGGCACCAAGTGAGGAGAATGAACGGATCATACCCATTACCGTACCTAACAGGGCGATAAGGGTACCGCATGATACGATGGTAGAAAGGAACACCAGGTTTTTCTGAAGCATCGGTAATTCAAGTGCAGTAGCTTCTTCAACTTCTTTCTGGATGGCAAGCACTTTTTGTTCAGTGTCCAGACCAGCTTCACCAATCATTTCTTTGTAACGGCGAAGACCTGCTTTCATAACGTTTGCAACAGAACCACGTTGTTTGTCGCACTCGCTTAATGCTGCATCAACATTGCGGTTAGCAAGATGATATTGCACTTTGCGGATAAAGTCAGCAATAGAACCATTACCTAATGCTTTTCTGATTGTCAAAAATCTTTCAATAGAAAACACGATTACCATCAACAGCATACCGATCAGCAATGGCACGATGATACCACCTTCATATATTTTATGCAATTGGTCCTGTGGATTTTTCAGACCTCCTTTGTACTCTGGCCAGAACCAGCCTTCTACCGGACCTACAAATGCTTTAGGATCTCCTAGAATAAAGCGCCAGATTAAATAGCCGGCAACAACACAAACGATTGGTGCAATCCACGAAATGGCGTTACTGCTTTTCTTCGGTTGAACAGAGGTAGCCTTCACTGATGATGCAGTTGGTTTAGTCTCAGCCATGATCTTAATTTTTAGTGTTTTTAAATTTTAAAATGAGCCTTTAAAGATTACAATTCTAATCAAAAAGATTTTACAAATATCCCCCGGTGTCTTTTTCCGGGGGAGAGGGGTTCAAGTTAAGAAAAATTTTAAAAGTTCCAACTCCCTTATAAATAATTTGATGACAATTTTCTATGATATTTTATTCGTATCGCAACGCTTCAATAGGGTTCAGCCTCCCTGCTTTCAGTGCAGGGTACAAACCCGCCAGCAAACCCACTAAACTGCAAATGATAATACCAAAAGCAACCCAGTTCCACGGTACGACAAATCCGGTACCTAAAACGATTGAGAAAAGATTTCCGACCAGTACACCAAGGAATATACCAAATACAGCTCCCAGTATACTAATGATGATGGCTTCCAGCAAAAACTGCCGCCTGACCATCTTACTCTTTCCACCAATTGCTTTGATCAATCCTACTTCTTTTGTCCTTTCAGAGACAGAAACCAGCATAATATTCATCAACCCGATGGCTGCACCGATCAATGTAATGAACCCGATAACGGTTGCAGAAACCGTCAGAAATCCCAGGCTGTTCATCGCTTTCTCTGCTACACTATCACTACGGTCCAATGCAAAATTTGATTCTTCCGTTGTATTCAATTTTCTTATCGGCCGAAATGCCGCTTCC
>JBDTPD010000197.1:0-7181 GCA_039932855.1 Chitinophagaceae bacterium
ATTGCATATTAGCACCGAGCCGGGTGATCATTGTTACGAATAGCATTTTACTGGTAATGTCAACGACAATGATCTGGTTTAAATTAAAGTACAAGTAATTCCGCAGGCTCATGATCCGGAATATAACATCATTCATAAAACTCAAACCTGCACTGGCTGTGGGTTTTTTATTTTCTACGTCGAGTTTATTATTCGGTACGTGGGTAGCGGCTATTCCCGGGATCAAAGAAAGAATGCATTTTACTGATGGTTCATTAGGATTGTCTTTACTATTATCTCCTCTTGGCGCATTGACTGGTGTTGCATTATCTACACGCATATTCAGTAAGATACCGGTAGGTAAATGGATGTATGCAGGTTATTCAACGATTTGCCTGATCATGATCCTTGAGATCAATTCGGTAAATCGTGTGATGCTATGGACCTGTTTATATTGTTTTGGTCTTGTTAGTTTTTTAAATGGTGTGTCTGCGAATGCCACAGTAAATATTTTAGAAAAAAGACACAAGCGCCTTTTCATGAGCACCTGTCACGGTATGTATAGTCTTGGTGGTGGTACCAGCGCGGGCCTGGCAGCATTGATGTTTGCTTTTCATGTGCCATCGCGTATACAAATTGTGGTCGTAGCCTGCACGTTGCTTATCATACTTCGTTTGAATCGAAAATATTTAATCGCTAATACGGAAATTCTTCATTCACGATCAGGATTGAAATTACCATCATTGGCTATTCTCGGCATTTCATTTATCTGTATGATGACATTCATGGCTGAAGGATGTGTGGCAGACTGGAGCGCTATCTACCTGAAAGATACTTTACACTCTGCTAAAGCACTGATGAGTTTAGGCTACGCCGGATTTTCTATTGCGATGACACTGGGAAGGTTCAATGGAGATACGCTGATTACAAGAATAGGAAGCAAACGCATGGTTGTTGGAGGCGCTTCCCTGGCAGCAGTAGGATTTCTGATTGTGGTGCTTGCTTCATTGATACCATCAGTTGCATTAGGTATTACAGGATACATCATGGTTGGTTGTGGTTGTTGCTGTATCGTGCCTGTATTATTTACTGCCTCAGCAAATATTCCAGGCGTGAGTACGGTAGAAGGTTTTGCAATGGTGACCACTGGCGGATTGATCGGATTCTTAACCGGTCCTTCATTGATTGGATTTATTTCGGAAAAGGTCAACCTTTCCGCTGGATTTTTATTATTAGTAGTGTTGGCGCTTGCAGCAGCCTTTGTAGCCTGGCGCAACCGTTTTCTTGCCGGCAAGACTTCATTAAAAACAGAATTACAATACGATGAGCAAATCTATTGATACGATCATCTGGGATCTTGGAAATGTATTGGTCGACTGGAACCCCAAATATGTATTTGACGATAAATATTTTGATTCAAAAGAAAAACTGGATTATTTCTTTACTCATATCTGTAGCCTTGACTGGAACGAAGAGCAGGATGCAGGCCGCTCGATTGTAGAAGCCACACAGTTACGCGTAAAAGAATTTCCGGAATGGGAAAAACATATCCGTGATTATTATGGACGCTGGACAGAAATGCTGAAAGGCCCTATTGATGAAACGGTAGAGATCTTCAGACAAATAAAAGATAGCGGAAAGTATAAAAACTATGCGTTGACCAACTGGCAGACAGGTTTATTCGATATCGCACTGGTACGCTATAATTTTCTTCATTGGTTTGATGGAAGGGTAGTAAGCGGAGAAGAAAAAATGAGAAAACCTTTTCCTGAATTTTATGAACGCTTATTGAGTCGCTATAACGTTGATCGGTCAAAAGCATTCTTTATCGATGATAATATCAGAAATATTAAAGCTGCAGAAGCATTGGGAATAAAGAGTCATCATTTTACTACAGCTTCAGCTTTGAAAAAGGAGCTGATTTCCCTTGGAATAATCAATTAAAATCTTCTTTTTTACATAAACACTGTGTATGTCAGAATATTCAAACTCACCCGAAGAGACTGGCCTGGCCGATGAGCTGGAATCATATATTCAATATGAGGCAGCTACTACGGGTCAACGTTTCCTGAACTGGCTCATTGATAATATCGCTATACGCTTCGGGCTTTTTTTTCTGACAGGCAGGGTTATTGTACAAATGCTGTATAGCTTGTCTCCTGATTTTATAGAGCCGCTACTGAACGAGGACAACTCGTTCGGGATATACGCACTTAGTTACATGATCTCTGTTTTCAATTACCTGATCTATTATACAATTTCTGAGCAAGGATTTAAAGGGCGTACGCTGGGTAAACTAATTACAGGTACCAAAGTGATCCGTACAGATCTGAAAGAACTTACTTTCAAGGATGTGTTATTAAGAACACTGTCACGCCTGGTACCATTTGAAGTATTCAGCGGTTTTGGTACGCCATGGCATGATTCGTGGACAAATACGACAGTAGTGAAGACGAGATAGCTGTATAAAAAATTATGAGTTATGAATTATGAATTATGAATGCGTTTCTTTTATTCATAATTCTTAATTCATAACTCATAATTTTATCGAACCTTTTTCTATTTTTAATCAAGGACAGTACTCAACCATTTCACCGTCTCATCCACCGTCATATCACATCTCTTTGCATAATCTTGTATCTGGTCCATTTGTATTTTACCCAGCCCAAAATAGTGACTTTGTGGGTGAGCAATGTACCAGCCGCAAACAGAAGCTGGTGGATTCATGGCCAAACTCTCGGTGAGTTCAACACCAATGTTTTTTGTAGCATCGAGTAAGGCAAACAATTTTATTTTCTCTGTATGATCCGGACAAGCTGGATAACCCGGAGCCGGACGAATACCTTTATATTTTTCTTTGATCAGTTCCTCACTGCTGAGTGCTTCATTCTTATCATACCCCCAGAATTCTTTCCGTGTTTGCTGATGCAGACACTCGGCAAAGGCTTCTACAAAGCGATCGGCCATTACCTGGACCATGATCTTATAATACTCATCAAACTCTGCAGCGAATCTATCGACATGTTTTTTTGCTCCATGAATGGTTACGGCAAAGGCACCCATATTGTCCGGTCCTAATTCTTTTGGAGAAATAAAATCTGCCAATGAAAAATTAGGCTGGCCTACTGCTTTCTTTAATTGCTGACGCAAAAACTCCAGTTTCACTTCGCCCTTATCAGTCTGTAAGGTTACAGTATCTGCATTGTTGCTGGTAGCTGGCCAGAAACCGATCACGCCATCTGCAGTGAACCATTTTTCTTTTACAATAACTTCTACTAATTTCTTTGCATCATTGAAGAGGCGTGTTGCTTCTTCTCCAAAGATCTTATCGGTTAATACTTCAGGAAAACGTCCCGGCATTTCCCAGGCAATAAAGAACGGACCCCAATCGATGTATTCCGCAATAGTGCCAAGGTCGAATGAATTCAAGACTTTCACGCCTTTGGTAGCAGGCGCAACTGTTTTATAATTCTTCCAGTCAAAATATTCTTTCATGATCACCGCGTCCTTGTAAGGGATCAATGATTTCCCTTTTTGTTTGCTAAGGAATTGCTGGCGCAAACCATCATACTCTTTAGTGGTCTGATCGAGTAAGCCACCACGTTGTTCTTTATTTAATAAAGTACTTACAGCAGTTACACTTCTTGATGCATCGAGAATATGCATCACGCCATTATCATATTGCGGAGCGATCTTCACGGCCGTATGCATTCTTGAAGTAGTAGCGCCACCGATCAGCAATGGCTGCTTCATGTTTCTTCTCTTCATTTCATGCGCTACGTGTACCATCTCATCAAGTGAAGGAGTGATCAATCCACTTAAACCAATGATATCTGCTTTTTCTTTTTCTGCTGTATCTAATATTTTATCGGCAGGTACCATTACACCAAGGTCAACGATATCATACCCATTACAACCGAGTACAACACCTACGATATTTTTACCAATATCATGTACATCGCCTTTTACGGTGGCCAGTAATATTTTAGGAGCCTGTGCCCCTTCTTCATTTACTGTACCGGCAGCAAGGTGAGCCTGGCGGCGTAATTCTTTTTCCGCTTCGATATAAGGAAGAAGAATAGCCACTGATTTTTTCATAACCCGTGCACTCTTTACTACCTGTGGTAAAAACATTTTACCAGCACCAAACAGATCGCCAACCACGTTCATTCCTGCCATCAACGGACCTTCGATCACATCCAATGGCTTTGGATATTTTAATCTTGCTTCTTCTGTATCTATATCGATATAATCAGTGATTCCATTTACCAATGAATGTTTCAGTCTTTCTTCTACTGATGTATTTCTCCATTTTTCATCCTTGACGATCTCTTTACCTTTCGCTTTTACTGTTTCAGCAAAGGCGATCAGTTTTTCAGTAGCCTCATTGTTGTCATTGTTGCGATTCATGATCACGTCTTCACACATCTCACGCAATTTGGGCTCTATCTCGTCATACACTACCATCTGTCCGGCATTTACAATGCCCATATCCATTCCTGCCTTGATCGTATAATAAAGAAATACAGAGTGCATGGCTTCACGCACGTGATCATTACCACGGAAAGAGAAAGAAAGATTACTTACACCACCACTGATCTTTGTCAATGGCATCAATGCCTTGATCTCACTGGTAGCCTGGATAAAATCAACGCCATAGTTATTATGTTCTTCCAGGCCGGTAGCGATGGCAAAGATGTTTGGATCAAAAATGATATCCTGCGGATCAAAGCCTACGCGTTCTGTCAATATCTTATAAGCACGATGACAAATTTCTACTTTTCTATCTTTTGTATCTGCCTGCCCTTTTTCATCAAATGCCATTACGATCACAGAAGCACCATAAGCGAGACAGGTAAACGCCTGCTCGATGAATTTTTCTTCGCCTTCTTTCATCGAAATGGAATTCACGATACATTTTCCCTGCACACATTTCAATCCGGCTTCAATGATCTCGAACTTGGATGAGTCGATCATTACCGGGATCTTCGCGATATCCGGTTCACTTTGTAAAAGATTCATGAAAGTGGTCATGGCCTGTACGCCGTCGAGCAATGCATCATCCATGTTTACATCCAGCACCTGCGCGCCATTCTCTACCTGCTGACGGGCAACGCTGAGCGCTTCTTCATATTTATTTTCCCTGATAAGGCGCGCAAATTTTTTAGAACCTGTTACATTGGTACGTTCACCAACGTTCACAAAATTTGTTTCTGGCCGAATGACCAATGGCTCAAGGCCGGATAACCGCAGGTAGGGTTTAATAATAACTGACTCGTTCATCAATGACTTCTTTTTGTAAACAATTTTCTGATCAGAGAAAAATTGTTAACCACCAGTATAGCGATGGATAGTATTAATAATATTTTACTTAATGACATTATATAGTATAAGATCAGGCCGTAACTAATTCCTTTTCTACAACAGGAAGTGGTCTTGGCTTGATAGTTTTTACATTATCGGCAATATGCCTGATGTGATCAGGCGTGGTGCCGCAGCAACCGCCTACTATATTTACAAATCCTTCCTTTGCCCAATCTTCGAGGAAGTGCGCAGTTTGTTCAGGCGCTTCATCATATTCTCCCATTGCATTTGGCAAACCAGCATTAGGATAAGCAGAGATATAACAATTAGCGATCTGCGATAATTCTTCAATATGCGGACGCATTTCTTTTGCACCCAATGCGCAATTCAATCCGATGCTCAATGGTCTTGCATGCATTACTGATGTATAGAATGCTTCCAATGTTTGTCCGCTCAATGTACGTCCCGATGCATCGGTGATAGTTCCGCTGATCATCACTGGTAACATTTCTTGTCCGTCAGCCGGAGGATTTTGTTTGTAATATTTCTTAATAGCGAAGATGGCTGCCTTTGCATTGAGTGTATCGAAGATGGTTTCGATCAGTAACAGATCAACACCACCATCTATCAATCCCTGTACCTGTTCGTAATAAGCATCTACTACTTCATCGAAGGTTACAGCACGATAACCAGGATTATTTACATCGGGAGAAAGAGACAATGTTTTATTCAATGGTCCGATAGCTCCGGCTACCCAGGCTACTTTTCCAAATTCTTTGATCGCTTGCTTTGCACATTTTGCGGCAGCTACATTCAATTCATACGCGAGTGATTGCATATTATAATCAGCCTGTGCTATGACGGTGCTGCTGAATGTATTTGTTTCAAGAATGTCTGCGCCTGCTGCGAGGTATTCTTTATGAATGCCTACGATCACATCGGGACGGGTAAGGCATAACAGGTCATTGTTTCCTTTGAGATCGGATGGCCAGTCTTTAAACCGATCGCCGCGGTAATCGGCTTCGGTCAGGTTATGCCGCTGGATCATGGTGCCCATTGCACCATCAATCACAAGGATTCTTGTTTCGAGTTCTTTTCTGATATCCATAGTAAAAAAGCTATTAGCTGTTAGCCATAAGCTCTGCCTGCCGGTAAGCAGGTGTTAGCGAAGGCTAAAACAGAATTAACAAAGCTGCGGAGCTTTTACTGCCGGTTATAACATGGCTTGGAACTAGTAAACGTCGGGAAACCATCAGGGGAGTTTCTGGCGTTTATTAGTTCTGTTTTTCCCGTTGAAATCCCGGTAATTACCGGGCGGGGCCAGGCCGAACAATAAACAAATCCGCCTGTGAAGGGGCAAAGCTACTATAAGTATCATTAATATCAAAGTCTGGCCTGGAGGAATGAAAAACAGAGAAATAAGGAATGAGAAATCAGAAAGTAACAGCCTGAGGGTTGAAGTTGTTTCCAAAGATGAAAATGAGGTTACAGCTATCAGACTCCCACTTTCTGATTTCTTATTCCTTATTTCTCTGTTTCTTATTTCCCCTGATTAGCTACATAATTTTCCACCGGCAAGCGGTTCTGCAGACTCCGTGCAAGGGTCATTTCATCGGCATATTCGAGTTCGCCGCCAAAGGCGATGCCGCGGGCAATGGTAGTAATGCGGAGAGTAGGTTTATTCAGCTTGCGCTGGATATAATAGATAGTAGTGTCTCCCTGTATGGTTGGGTTGAGGGCAAAAATGAGTTCTTCTGTTTTTTCCTTTTCAATACGGTTCAGCAGTGTTTCAATATTCAGCTGATCAGGACCTACACCATCCAATGGAGAGATAACACCATTTAATACATGATAGGTGCCATTGAATTGCTGCGTACTTTCAATTGCGATCACATCAC
>JBDTPD010000198.1:0-7181 GCA_039932855.1 Chitinophagaceae bacterium
CTTATCATTGATGGGTTGATGGAAGGCGCAGCAGGTATTGGACTTATTTTAATGTCAGCTGCCAGTACAATAGAACCAAAATGGGATTCAAGTTTTTTAATGTCGTAATGTATGAAAATTCAATCTTCCGGTTTTTATTTGCTGCGGACACCGGCGTTACCAATATCGAAAATCATTGATTTCAATAATACAAACCCTTCTAATGAGGAGGCGGCATTATTCTTTGCCGGCTTGCTGAATGATAAAACATTCCTGGAAGCAATTTATATTGCTTCTCCCGATTTCTATGACCAGGTAATGGGATGGGACAGGCAGTCGGTAAATCAAAAAGAGCCAGAGAAGATTCTACTTTCTCTTTATAAATATTTTATCAGAATGTGTAGTCGCTGTACTCCCTATGGTTTATTTGCGGGATGTAGTATGGGAACAATTACTGAGACGACTAGGATAGAGCTTGAAGGTTTGGAAAAGAGCCACCGCAATATCCGGCTGGATATGAATTATGTTGGAGAGATTGTCGATTATTTGCTGAATATAGATCCCGTCAAAGAAAATAGTTTATTCTATCCTAATTCCAGTTTGTATAAGATCGCGGATAAGTACCGCTACCTTGAATACAGGATCATTAATAAACAGCGGATGTATTACCTTACCCAGGTATCCGCCAATACTTATCTTGAGAAATTATTGACACTTGCAACAAAGGGCGGGACAATCGCAAACATGATTGCCGTTTTATGTGCAGAAGACGAAGTAAACGAAGAGGAAGCGAATGAATTTGTAGAACAATTGATCCAAAGTCAGATACTCATTTCTGAATTTGAATTGATGATCACCGGGGAAGAATTTTTTGATCAGCTGCTCGATAAACTAAAATCATTTCCTGGCGCCGACATGTGGCTCCGGCCGTTTTTAATGGTAAATAAAATATTAAAATCTGAAAACCCTTCCATTGCTGATTATTTACAGATCAGCAGGCTGTTAAAAGGAGTGCTGCCTGATACAAATGCAAAGGATCTGATACAGGTTGATCTTTTTACTAAGTCTGCTCAGAATGAATTAAGCGATTCATTTGTAAATGACCTGGCAAAGAGTTTTGAGAAATTATACAAGATCAATTTCCTGGCTGAAAGTATGGATCTGTCTGACTTTCGTAACGCCTTTCTTGAAAGATATGAAGCACGGGAAATGCCATTGATGGATGTACTTGATCCCGAAACAGGCATCGGTTACGGAAAAATGGTTTTGAATAACACAGATTTTACTCCATTGATTGACGATATAAATTTTACTAGTCAAACGGAAGAAAAGCTAAAGTGGACCAGGTTGCGGAATTTCCAATTAAAAAAAATTGTGGAGGCTTCTGGAAAGCAATTAAAGGAAGTATTGATCTCTGATGCTGATCTGGCAGAGTTGTCAGAAACGACTACCAATGTTCCTGATAGTTTATATATACATGGACTTGTGTCTGCTACACAATCAGACAAATTTCCACTGGATTTTGTACTGATCAGTAACGTTGGCCCATCGGGAGCCAGTTTGCTGGGAAGATTTTGTCATGGTGATAAAGGTCTGAGTGAAAATGTTTGTAATTATTTACACGATGAAGAACTACACAATGCGGAATGTATTTATGCAGAGATTGTTCATTTACCTCAGTCACGTGTGGGCAATATCCTGATGCGCCCTTTTCTCCGCGAATATGAAATAGTATACCTGGGCAATTCTGTTTTAAAATCGGATAACCAGATCCGGGTAGAAGATCTGATGATCAGTGTCCGGAACGGCGAGGTGATATTAAGAAGTAAAAGACTAAAAAAGAGAATCATTCCCCGCATGACTACTGCACATGCATTTGCAAACGGGAACCTTTCAACCTATAAATTTCTTTGTGACCTGCAATTTCAAAATATGATGCCCGGTGTAAACTGGAATTGGGGACCTTTTGCTTCGTTGGCTTATTTACCAGAGGTCAGGTATAAAAATATTATTCTTTCCCGGCGCACCTGGAACCTGAATAAGAAAAACTTTGATACGTCAAAAAATGCCAGCAAAGCTGATATTGTTGAACAATTATACGAGGTGGTTGCTGAGTTGGGATTGCCAAAACACGTGTTGCTGGTAGAGGGCGACAATGAATTATTACTGGATACTGAATGCCGGCTTAGTTTAAAAATTCTGGCAGAAAATATATCAAAAAGAAATGTAACCACAATTGTTGAGTTTCTAAATTCTCCTGAAAAGTGTATTGTTGAAGGAAATGGGGGAAGATATATAGGAGAATTTATTATCCCTTTAAAAAAAGAGTTACCGAAAGAAAAAGCAAACAAATTATTTTACCAGCTGACAAACGAAACTGCTGCCGGAAGGATATTTATTCCCGGCAGCGAATGGCTGTATCTAAAAATCTATTGTGGTACATCAACGAGTGAAAAAATACTAACCGAAATATTAAAGCCGCTTAGTCATTCTTTGCTGGAAGAAGACATTATTGATAAATGGTTTTTCATTCGCTACTATGACCCTAAACCTCATATACGTGTAAGGTTTCACAACGGGAAAGATCCTTCCTTCACTGCAAAGATCCAGCAGCGCTTGTATCCTGTATTGAATGACTATGTCAATTCCAATCTCGTGTTTAACTACCAGATAGATACTTATACAAGAGAGATCGAACGATATAGTGCCGGAGCAATGGCATTAAGCGAGGACCTGTTCTTTTATGATAGTATGACTGTTGTGAATTTTATTGATCTGATAGAAGGATATGAGGGAGAAACTTTGCGATGGCTGTTCGCTATCAGAGGTGTTGATGTATTACTTGATGATTTTAAATGTACAATTGAATTTAAAGCTGAGATACTCTCCGATCTGCAAAATAATTTCTTTAACGAGTTTGGTGCTTCGCCGCAACTAAAAAGATTGCTGGATAATAAATATCGCTCGTCCATGAAAGAAATTTCGGAAGTGCTGGATGAAAACCTTCTGAAGCATGATGCATTTGCTGAAACAGAGCAGTTGTCGGACCTGTTTGTTCAGCGTTCACGCAACCTGGCGCCGGTTGTTGATGAGATCATGTCACTCACGGGTGATAATTCATTTTATTTGAAAGATTTAATTTTTAGCTATATCCATATGTTCATAAACAGGATGTTTATTTCTAATCAGCGGAAACATGAAATGGTAATATATCATTACCTCAAAAAATATTATACCTCAAGAATAGCACAAAACAAAAATAAAATGACTGTTAAAGGAGGAAAAACAATCGTATAATTTGTTGCTTCCTTAAGATTATTTAGTCAAACAAATTGAGCTGCGAACCCGAAGTTCCTTTCCGTGGCTTTGCATCGCCAAACACAGTTTTACCGCCATACTTCCAGGAATCTTTCCGTTCCTGTTCTATCAATGCTTCAAAGTTGGTGTTGGGAATAAAATCTTTTTCTGCTTTGGCTGCTATCTCATGTAATTTTTTTAACGCATCAGTTTTATCGGTATGACCAATCTTTGCTTTTTCTACTGCTGTTTGCAAAGTATGAATTGTTTCATCATATACTTTTATCGGAACAGGAAAAGGGTGCCCATCTTTTCCTCCATGTGCGAACGAGAAACGCGCTGGATCACGAAAGCGCGAAGGAGTACCGTGAATAACTTCACTCACCAAGGTTAATGATTGAATAGTTCGTGGGCCAACACCTTTTAGTAATAACAATTCTTCAAAATTTTCAGTGCCTTGTTCCTGCGCGAGCCATAGCACCGCGCCGAGTTTTCTCAGATCCACATCTGCTTCCTGTACATCGTGATGCGACGGAAGTACCATTCGTTGAAATTCCCTGATCATCATATCAGGTTTTTCCTTTGACAACTGAACAATCCCTTTTCGTGTACTGGCTGCTTCTGTTGCGGTAAGATTTAAGATAGGGCCGATATTAATTCCGCAAACACCAGTATGTGGTTCTTCTACAAAAGAGCGGATATTATCCGAATGCCAATGATATCGACGCGCTGTTTTATTGCCGGCACTCATTCCCTGTTGTACAACTGTCCAATGACCAGTATCGCTAAGAATAAAATTATGTGTGTACAACTGAAATCCATCCTGCACAGCAGTATTATCCACTTTTGCACTTAGTTTACTGGACCGTACTAACTCTTGTCCGTTGAGACCAATCGTATCGGCGATCTTTAATAGTTCAGCAGGTGTTTCTTTAGAAAATTTTCCTTTACCACCACAGATATAGATGCCTAATTCTTTTGCGTGTGGATTGATAGCGCGTTTCAAGGCGCCCATCACAGAAGTAGTGACACCCGATGAGTGCCAATCCATTCCCATAACGGCGCCAAGGCTCTGAAACCAGAATGGATCAGACAATCTTCTTACTACTTCTTCTTTTCCGTAATCAAGGAGGATTGATTCAGTGATAGCAAGTCCGAGCTTAGCCATTCTTTCTGCGAGCCATTTCGGCACGTATCCATAGTGGAGAGGCAGGTCTGCAGAGCCGGATCGTTTCATAGGTCAAAATTACGAAAACTGCAGAATATGGAATGACCACTCGAATATCGAACCTGCCCGTCCGGCAGGCAGTCACGGAACACGGAATTTCGAATGGCGAAGTAAATACACTTCATCATTGAACATTCTTCCTTGCTCCCCTTTAGGGGCCGGGGGGTGTTTTTATTTCCGCAAGTTCCGGGTTGTTGCTGTTTGTAAACAATTTCATTTTTGTGGTATAAAAAAATACAACATGCACACATTTAAAATCATCCCTATCAGTGAATCTTACGCGGCCGATATCCGCGAAAAGAATACAGACAATTTCGGACATGAAGTAATTGAACAGGTAGCAACTGGTAAAGGACCTTGTCGTGTTTCCTTAAAACCATTTGTGGTTGGGAAAGATATCAGGCTATTAGTATCTCATTCGCCCTTTACTATTGATAATGCATTTAATCAACCCGGCCCGGTATTTATCAATAAAGAAAACGTACAAGCGTACCAGGACATTTATCGTTTCCCGCCGGAAATAAAAGCCGACAAGGAAAGTTTCCCTTTAACATTGATCGGGTATAATAAAAGGCAACAGATGGTTTTTACAAAACTTGTCGGTAATGATGATGTCGATACACTTATCGGAGAAATATTTGACCAAAATCAGTCTGTCGATTATTTGCATGCAAGAAATGCGGAGGCAGGGTGTTTCATTTGTAAAATAGAAAGAGTATAGCAGTCACCAGTCTATCAGTCAGCAGTCGGCAGTCGCTCTTCGATAATAGAAAGAGCTTGCTGTTATCGTGAATTGACTGCCGACTGCCGACTGACAGATTGTGAACTGACTTAGTAGTTACCCTTATCAAGAAAAATTCTTCTCATATGCGCAATCGATCCCGACATCGTTTGCACAAATAAACTGTGCATCATCATATTTATATCGCCAGATTAAATCATAAAATTGAAATGTGGTTTACAATAAGCCACACATTTTATTATCTAACTTTTAATTGCTAATTATGAAAAAAATCATCAGCTGCATGCTGCTGGGCATCGGCTTGTCTGCCTGCAAAAAAACAACTCAACCACCTGTTCTTGTCACTGAGACAGAAGAATCAACACCTGTCACTGCTCCTTCGCTCACTGCTAAATCTACCACTGTTACTACCGAAGCTGCTTTAAAAGCTGCTGTATCTGCCGCAGTACCTGGCGATATCATCACTATCAGTGGTACGATCAATCTTACCAGTACACTCCAATTATTGAAGAGCGGCACCGCCAGTGCGAAGATCAATATTACCGGAGGTGTATTAAACTGTTCTGGTCTTTCATCCGGATGGGGTGTAAAAGTAAATGGTAGTTATTGGAACATTACCAACATGACGATCAAGAACGGCCCGGATGCTGGTATTGTTTTTCAAACCGGTGGCTTCAATTATGTTTATAATGTGATCACTACTGGTAATCATGATACCGGGTTGCAGATCTATAACGGTTCGCATGATAATAATATCAGCTACTGCAACTCACATGACAACTACGATACACAAAATGGTGGTGAAAATGCAGATGGATTTGCCTGCAAATTATCCGGTGGGGCAAATAATAAATTTGATCATTGCACCTCCACACACAACTCAGATGATGGATGGGATCTATATGGTCAGCCTTATACAGTGAAGATCACTAATTGTACAGCTACCAGTAATGGTTTTGGAACAAATGGTGATGGCAATGGTTTCAAATTAGGCAGCGCCGGACAAAATGTTCCTCACACTGTTACTAATTGTACCTCCAGCAATAACAAAGCAGCAGGATACGATGGTAATGGCAACACTGGTCATATTACTACGACTGGTAGCGGCGGATCGGGAAATGGAACGGTGCTGTTTTATCGTATTATGTAAGGCGAAATTGGGAATGAAAAAGTAAGAATCGAATATCGAACACGGAACAAGGAATTTCGAATTATGAAGTGAATACATTTATCATTCAACATTTTCCTAACTCCCTTTAGGGGTTGGGGTTACTTCGTAATTCGAAATTCCTTGTTCCGTGTTCGATATTCGATTTCTACTTCATTATTTGTTCTTTCAACAATCTCCATCACTTACTAAAACCAGCAAGCAAATGCAACTGATGCGGATCATAAATATTTCCATCTTTTATAATGGTAGTGACATTACGGATGTCACGGATGGTTTGCAAAGGATTTCCATCGACAATGATCAGGTCGGCTTGTTTACCTGCTTCAATTGAACCAGATGTATTGGCTACCTGCATTACTTTGGCAGGAGTGATGGTAGCGGTTTGAATAGCTTGCAGAGGAGTGAGTCCGCAGTCTACATATAATTCAAGTTCACGGGCAAGACTGAATCCTGGAAATCCCATATCAGTACCGGCAACAATGGTGATGCTATCACGGTATAATCGACCAACGATTTCTTTAAAGGTGCTCACAATTGTTTTTCCCCTGGCAATCGTTGCATCATCACCGACACCTGTATTCACAAATAATGGTTTCATTGGTTCAGGTAAGGTTGCAAAAGCAGGTTCGATCAGGGTTATGCTATCTTTCAATGAACGGAATGCCAGTTCAAATACACCGACCGTAGGATCAATGACTACATGATGTTTCTTTATAAAATCAAAAGCAGCTATGCTGGCAGAGTCTGAGAAATCAACAGAGCGG